>RFQF01000141.1 GCA_009925805.1 Flavobacteriia bacterium
TTGTTTACGTTCCTAAAATTTAAGCAACTGCAAGGGGTAATCGAAATTAAGGTGCCGAGCAGTTTGGATACTAAACCCTCCAATCCGATTAACGCTTCGAGAATTGGAATTTCTTTCTTGCTTTGGGTCTTCCCGGTTTTTTACGTTCCACCATTCTTGGGTCTCTCGTCATCAACCCTTCCGCTCTTAACAAGGTTTTGTTTTCATGCGAAAGTTCCACCAAGGCACGGGAAATACCCAACCTGAGCGCTTCTGCTTGTCCGTTGATACCTCCACCGTTGATGGTAGCTTTTACATCGTATTGTCCTACGCTATCGGTTAATTCGAATGGTTGAGCGATTTTTCGCTGTAAGAGATCTGTTGGGAAGAAGTCCTCGAGGGTACGGTTGTTAATTTGAACCACGCCGGTACCTTTTGACAAGTATACGCGGGCTACGGCCGTTTTTCTTCTTCCTAAGGCGTTGGTAATTTCCATAGTTTATAAAAAATTCTCAAGATTAAATACTTCCGGTTGTTGAGCTTCTTGTTGGTGCTCCGTACCGCGGTATACCTTTAAGTTAGTGTACAATTTTCTTCCAAGCGCATTTTTCGGTAGCATCCCTTTTACTGCTTTCTCAACCAATCTTTCCGGATGTTTTTTCAACATTTCTTCGGCGGAAGTGAAGCGTTGCCCTCCGGGATACCCAGAAAAGCGGACGTATTCTTTATCCACCAGTTTGGTTCCTGAAAAGGCAATCTTTTCTGCGTTGATAACAATGACATTATCTCCGCAATCAGCATGAGGGGTGTAACAAGTTTTGTATTTCCCACGAATGATTTTTGCAACGATGCTGGCCAAACGACCTACATGTTGACCTTCGGCATCTACTACAAACCATTTTTTGTCGGCGGTTGCAGTGTTTCCGGAAATTGTTCTATAACTAAGCGTATCCACAATAATTTGTATTAAAATCCCATTTTAAGGGGTGCAAAGTTAGAGGATATGTTTTAATAATACAAACCGTAAAAGAAAAAAAACGATTATTTTGCTTTGAACGAGGCAATCGCTTTGCGGGTAAATGCGCTTAATACCAAATTTCCGCTGATTCCTGCTCTTTCCAAAAGCAATTGGTCCCAATGGTCGGTGCCTTTCCAAAAAATTTGCTTCAGCGCTTTCATGGCTTCTGGGTTAGATGCCGCAAGGCGATGGGCTAAGGTGTCCACGGCGTTATCCATTTCTTCCATCGTTTCGTAAATTTCGGTATACAGGCCTTTGGTTTTAGCCCAATCCGCGCTTCGCCATTCGGTGGCGTTGATGGCTAATTCGCTCATGGCGGATAATCCTATTTTACGTTCGACGGCCGGACCTACTACAAAAGGACCAATTCCAACGGCGAGTTCGGATAATTTAACATCCGCTTTGGTGCTGGCAAAACAATAATCGGTAGCCGCTGCCAAACCTACACCTCCTCCGACAGCTTTTCCTTGTACACGGCCAATGATCAGTTTTTCCGAAGTTCTGCAGGCATTAATTACCTTGGCAAACCCAGAAAAAAAACGCAAACCTTCTGCTTCGTTTTGGATATTGCAAAGTTCATCGAAACTTGCCCCGGCGCAAAACGTTTTTTCACCGCTCGACTTCAAAACTATTACACGAACCGCCGCTTCTTGATCCGCTGCAGTAATTTGGTCTGCGAGGGATTGAAGAACGGAAGAAGGAAGGGAGTTGCTTTGTGGATGACCGAATTCAAGGGTACCAACACCTCCTTCAATATGAAATTTTACCCAACCTTGCTCCATGGTTATTTCAGGGTAAAACTATCGGTGCCAATGAGTTGCCCTTCACAGTAAATATTGACTTTAAAGGTTCCTTTCATGATTTCCTGGCCTTTTAAATCATAATATATCGTAAGATCAATCGCTTGGTTATTGTAGTCGATTTCTTTTTTGTCGGAATAGATTTGCGGTCCAGCATCGGTATCCATTTTCGCATTTGACCGGTTCGGTAAAACGCTACCATTCGGTCCTGTAATTTGAAGGAACACGGTTTTGCGCCCTGCAGTTGCAATAAGATTCTCACCAATCGTGAAGCTTGAAAGAAGTTGAACTGCATTTTTCGCTTTTTCCGTTCCTGTCGTGGTATTATTCACTTTCATTCGTAGGGCTTTCGAAGTAATTCCATACGCTTGCAATTTTGCCCCCTTCTTGAGTTGAACGGCTTTTTCTTCGGAGTCCTTCTTAAAGTTATCACGCTCGGTTGTCGTTTCATTCAGTTTTGTGGTAGTTTCATCGAGACTCGAAGAAAGTTTGATATTCATCGTGTTCAATGAGTCAATTTGCTTGACGTAACCACGCATAATTGACCGTAACACTTCATTCTCTTTTTTCAAGTTCATAAGTTCTCGTGCGGAAAGCTTCTTATTGGAAGATAATTGCTTCAATAAATCGTTAATTTGAGCCTTTTGCCGATTGAGACTGTCAGCTTTTGTTCGGTCCATTGCAATTAACTGATCGTAGGTTTCGAGCATGTTTTTGAAGTCGGTTTTTAGGTCGTTTGAAAGTCCACCTACATACCCTTCTAACATTTGATTCATACTTTCCATGTCGGACTTCAAAATCAAATTATCATTTTGACAAGTATTCAGTTCGCTGCGCTTTTTCGTCCATAAATATACCATGGATCCAAGTCCTATTAATAGAATACCAATGATGGCATACAAAACAATATTGTTGTTTTTCATAAGTTGATTTTTTTACAAAAGTAAGGTATTTGAAATTAATTTTCAATTTTTTTGAAGGCAAAATGGCCTTATAAAGCGTTTCAACGAGTCCTCACCGACGGATGTAAACCGGGCGTCGCTGCTAGAAGGAAAGGGACCACCATGATGCATCGCAGGATCAACCACTACCCCTGTTGGCACACCGTTAATAATCATTCTTCCGCAAAAGCGTTGAGCTATTTGTTTCAGCGGTTCGATTTCGACTGATGTTCCAATGAGCGTGACAGTTAATTGTCCGCCAATGGAGGCCAATAACGCTTCCACTTGAGTCAAATATTCATAACTCACTAAACAGGTGAAAGGTCCAAAAACTTCATGGTGCAACGCATCGGTTTGCAGCAATTGCTCAAAAGTAATGGAAGTAAAAGCACGGTCGGCGTGCCAGGGTAACTCCGCTTTAAATCGGGTGACCTTCACACCTTGATTTTCCAAAACTTCAAGTCTTGCGCAATACTTCTCATAAATACTTGGATGCAGCATGGGGTGCGAAGGCTGATCTTTCAAAAGGATTTTAAATGCTTGTTCCATGGCTTGTGCCGCTTCGCTTGGTACGAATAATATCCCCGGTTTGGTGCAAAATTGTCCTGCATCTTCGGTAACCGCCTTGGCCAAAGCGCTTAACAATGCGGTTTTATTGGAGCAATTATTCGAGAAAATCACCGGGTTAAGGCTACCCATTTCTGCGAAAAAGGGAATCGGGTGTTTTCGGTCTTGCGCTAATTTCGTTAAGGCCATACCTCCGCTCTGGCTGCCCGTGAAGGCTCCCGCTTTGATTCGAGGGTCTTGAATTAAGGAACAACCCAAGGCAAAGCCATCGTCCAACACATGACCAAAAATCCCTTTTGGAAGTTCCATCGCTGCGAGTACCTCATGCGCAATCTGGGCAAGCAGGGAACTCGTTCCGGCATGCAACGGATGTCCTTTTACGATCACGGGGCAACCCGCGGCAAGTGCTCCCAAGGCATCTCCTCCCAACGTGCCGTAAGCTAACGGAAAATTGGAAGCACCGAACACCGCGACAGGTCCTACAGGAAGCCACCGTTTCTCTAGGGTACGGTCGGAAAGTTCCGATCGTTGGCATTCTTCAAGCCGGTTTAACCCCTCGTTAATGTAGGCGTCTAGTTGGTTAAGGGTCCGTTGAAATTCCCGTTCGAAGCGTTCATGACTGAGGCTGCTTTCGCTACAATACACCTCTTCTATGGCAGATTTCTGAATTAATAAACACGCAGATAATTGGGTAAAGAACGTTTTGCGTACTTCTTGGTTTTGCCAAACGGTTGAACGGTGAATAGCCTCCGCATGGGCAAGTGTTTCACCAAGTTCTTCTTGAGTTGATATGGTGTAGGTGGAGGTATTTAGGGAATTTTCTCGACAATTGAAGGTTTGGATGGTGCGCACCTGGTTTAGGCAACTTCAATCGAAAAAGAATACGATTCCATGATCGCGTTCGCTAACATTTTCTGACAAGCCTCGTTGACAAGGGCGTTAGCGCTGTTTTCATCCGAAGCCTCCACGAACAAACGGATGTGCCGACCAATTCTCACCCCTTCGACTTCGGTTAAACCGATGGAGGAGAGGGCTTGCGTTACTGCTTTTCCTTGGGGATCGAGAAGGGCGTCGTGGGGCATGACGTCAATTTCAGCTTTGAATTTCATGGTGTTTTTGGAGTAATTAATGGCTCAAACAGGGATAATAACAAGTACAAAAGTATAATGATTGGTATAGCATAGATATGTATCAGTAAAATTGTTATTAACGAAATTCCTAACAACAGAAATCGTAGGCGGTTTTCAGCCCAGGCAAACGACTTAAATTTTAAGGAAAGTAGTGGCCATTCTGCCAAGAGCAATAGTGGAAAGAAGAAGGAGACAAGGGCCATGAACCAAGGGTTGAGGAAGAACAAAGTAATCCCTTGGATAGGGGTTTCCATCGAATTTGTCTGCCAAATCATCAAGGGAAAAAAGAGGAAAAACAAGGCATTTGCCGGCGTTGGCAATCCGATGAATCGTTCGCTTTGTCGCTCGTCATGGTTGAATTTTGCTAATCGAAACATCGAGCAAAAAGAAATACTTAAGGGAAAAAAGCACAAGAAATCTTCGATTTTTTGAAATGAAAGCGCATGGAATTTTTGAAAGCTAGCTTCCATGGAGCCGTTGATTTGAATTTCAATGCACAAAAAAAGCAATATGGCAGGCGCGATACCGAAAGAAATCATATCGGCCAAGGAATCCAAATCCTTTCCTATTGCCGAGGACAACTGCAGTCTTCGGGCGATTAATCCATCTAAAAAATCAAACATCATGGCCAAAACAACAAGGAGGCAACTTATTTCTAGCCGGTAAAAAAAGGCCATGACAATGGATAGCACACCGCATATTCCATTGGCAGAGGTAAGTAAATTGGGCAGATTGAATAATTTGAGTGTTTCCTTAGGCATTGCCAAGCGAAAGTATTGTAAAAAATCGTATTTTTATATCGTTTAAGTCCAAGGCAATAAATTCAGGATAATTGAGTTTGGGGGCATGAATAAAAATTTTATGAAACTATCTTTAGTAGCTTTCTTACTTTGCACAGCAACCGGAATTTGGAGCCAAGCACCCAAGTACTCCAACGAGTTTTTGCATTTAGGGGTGGGTGCGCAAGCCATGGCCATGGGCAATGCCATCGTTGCAAGCAGCGGCGATGT
>RFQF01000142.1 GCA_009925805.1 Flavobacteriia bacterium
CTTCATACCTATGGGAACACAAATTTATACCGTAACGGGAACCAACGCCAATGGATGTTCAAACACAGCGCAGGTTACCGTAACAGTTAATCCATCGCCTAATGTAAGCGCTGGCAGCAACCAAAGTGTCTGTGCTGGAAGCCCGGTTACGCTCTCAGGTTCGGGAGCGAGCAGCTATACATGGAGTAATGGAATCAGCAATGGCGTTCCTTTTGTTCCAGTTGCCACCCAAACGTATACCGTAACGGGAACGGCGAACGGTTGTTCCAATACCGCACAAGTGACCGTAACAGTGAACCCAATACCAAATATATCTGCTGGTGCAGATCAAAGCATTTGTAGTGGTGACCCCGTTACTTTAAACGGCAGCGGCGGCAGTACCTACCAGTGGAATAATAATGTGGTCAACGGGCAAGCCTTTACGCCAAACCAAAGTGCCAACTACGTACTTAATGGAACCGATTCTTTAGGTTGTCAAGGAACAGACACTGTGGTGGTTACTGTGTTGGAAAACGCCACTAGCACCCTCACCCAAACCGCCTTGGATTCCTATACCTTGAACGGTCAAACCTATACGCAAAGTGGCACCTACACCCAAACTGTACCTGCTGCGAACGGCTGTGACAGCACCATTACATTAAACCTAACGTTGAACTTCACCGGAATTTATGAGCTTGGCACAGGCGCTAAAAAGCTCGTGAAAATCACCGACCTCAACGGTAAAAATATCCCTCGCCGGAAAAACACCCTCATGCTCTTCATATATGAGGATGGCACCGTGGAGCGTGTGTTGGAGATGGAGGAGTGATTTAATGTCAGTTGAATTATTGGTCACCTCCTCTGACGGAGTCTGATACTCGTCAGAGTCATCAGACCTTAATCCCTCCTCGAGGAGTGAAATCAATATGCTTACCCCCTGTTGTACGGGATTTGAAATCCCGTGGAACAGGGTTTTTTCTTACTCCGCTTTCCCAACGACTGGTTTTAAATTATTAAACTCTTGATTTTTTTGATTACGTTCCTCCTCCAAGTCGTAGTCATCTTGGAGCCCCATCCAAAATTTTGCACTGGTGTTGAAGAATTTTGCAAACCGAATGGCCGTATCTGCTGTAATTCTTCGCTTACCCTTGATGATCTCCGAAATACGCGTTTGAGGAAGGAACGTTTCCTTGGCCAATCGATAGGCAGTAATTTCCATTGGAATTAAGAATTCCGATAATAAAATTTCACCCGGATGTATATTCTTGAGCTTTTCCATAGCTGTTTGGTTAATGGTAATCTACAATTTTGGTTTCATATGCATCATTGCTGACCCACTTAAAGATGATTCGCCATTGATTGTTAATCCGAATACTGAAGTATTCTTGTAAATCACCTTTTAGTTTTTCCAGTCGGTTAGATGGTGGCATGCGATGCCTAAAAGAACGAATAGTATTGCATTTAATTATTTATGCGCTTCCTGGGTGCGCCCTTCGACAGGCTCAGGGAGCGCACCTCCCCTAATTTTATTCAGTTTTAGCGGTCCCTGAGCTTGTCGAAGGGCCGCTTTCAATGTGCCAAAGGAATTCAACGTGCTTCTGAACTACCCTCCCCTGCGCTTAGCTAACCAAGGAGGAAGCTGTTTTTCATGCGGACGTTCTACTAATTTCTGACTTAAATCTGCACGGCCGGCACGTTTTAATCGGCTTGAAATCCATTCTTGGTTTTCGCGCTTGTACCAGAAAAAATACCGGTTCTGGTTCTTTTTCTCGTCCGGTGATTTTGCCGTAAACACCGGTTTTAAGGTGTACGGATGCAAGCCCGTATAATAAATTACCTCAGCTACGGTCATGGGCGTTGGGGTAAAATCCTGCACTTGCTCCAATTTAAAGCCCATGTCCTTGGTTTCGGCCGCTAATTCGGCCATGTCCGTTTCCTCACACCCCGGATGCGAGGAGATGAAATAAGGGATTAATGGTTGATTCAATTTATGCTTCGCCGAAATAGATTCATACTTTTCCTTGAACTTGTGAAAATACTTGAACGAAGGCTTCCGCATTACTTTCAAGGTGTTGTCGGCCGTATGTTCCGGTGCCACCTTCAAGCGTCCACTCACATGGCGCGTTACGACCTGCTCCAAGTATTCGTCGTGGTTGCCGTCTTCGTTGTTCTTATTAAAATCATCCACCAATAAATCATAACGAATCCCAGACCCCACAAAGGCTTTTTTGATTTTCGGATGGGCGTCTATCTTTCGATACAACTCGGTCATGGGTTTATGCGAGGTGTCCAGGTTATTGCAAATCACCGGATGGATGCAACTTGGCGCTACACAGCGGGCGCAAATGCTTTCGTCTTTGCCTTTCATTTTATACATGTTGGCCGAAGGTCCGCCCACATCCGATAAATACCCTTTAAAATCAGGATGAGCCGCAATTTCCTCTAATTCCTTCATAATGGAACCCTCGCTGCGTGAGGCAATGAATTTCCCTTGATGCGCGGAAATCGTACAAAAACTACACCCCCCAAAACACCCGCGGTGAATGTTCAAGGAAAACTTGATCATTTCATAGGCGGGGATGGTCCCACGCTTCTTATACTTTGGGTGGGGTAAGCGCGTGTAGGGCAATTCAAACGAAGCATCGATTTCGTTTTCCGTCATGGTAGGATACGGCGGATTCACCACCAGGCGTTGATCCCCTACTTCTTGCAAAATTCGATTGGCACTGAGTTTATTGGATTCTACCTCCACGATTTTAAAATTGGCGGCATAGGCCACCTTGTCGTTCAAGCATGCTTCGTGGCTTGCCAATGAAACCGTTTCCCAATGTTTATTTTTTAATACGTCTTCTTCCTTATTTTGCACGTAGGCAATTTGGGGCAAGGTGCGTATTTGTTCGAAAGGAACGCCTTTTTTCAACAACTTAAGAAAGGTGCGCAAGGGTTGTTCTCCCATGCCATAAACTAAAGCATCGGCTTTACTGTCCACTAGAATGGATGGAAAGAGCTTATCCGCCCAATAGTCGTAATGCGTTACCCGCCGTAAAGAGGCTTCAATCCCTCCCAACAACACAGGTACATCCGGAAAAAGTTCTTTTAAGATGTTTGAATATACCGTACTGGCATAATCCGGACGAAATCCGGCTACGCCTCCCGGGGTATAGGCATCGGTGGAGCGCAAGCGTTTACCTGCAGTGTAATGGTTCACCATGGAATCCATGCATCCGGCAGTCACCCCAAAGAAGTATTTGGGTTTGCCGAGTTTCTTGAAATCCCGTAAATCGTCGCGCCAGTTCGGTTGCGCAATGATGCCAATGCGAAAGCCTTCGTCTTCCATGATGCGCCCAATGACCGCGGTGCCAAAGGATGGATGGTCCACATAGGCATCACCGGAAATTAAAATAACATCGAAGGCATCCCAGCCCCGCTTTTCAGCTTCTTTGAGCGATAAGGGCAACCAATCGGAAAGGGGACGTTCTTGCATGCCGTAAAGTTACGAAAAGCAAGGCGCTAAATGCAGCAATTAGTGAACGATCACCGTTTTGCTTTGCTTTCCTGCAGCGTCTTGATACGAAATGAAGTAAGTTCCTGCGTACAGGGTACTTACATCAAAGAACGCCATGGTAGAACCCGGTAAGATGGTTTGTTTTCCGACCACTTTACCTTGAATATCGGTTAAAGTCAACTCCATTGCCTGCTGCACTAAACCAATGGCTTGAACGACGAAAACATCATTGCTCGGATTCGGGAATACCCGTAATTCAGAAACCGCATTTTCCGTAAGACCGTTCACCGGTTGATACACCGTTGTGGCTTCTGTTACCGAATTCACCTTTGCACCGGTGACAACGCCGTAATAAGTGGGCCCGATTAAATAAGGATAAGCAGAATTCCACTGCGCATCCACCGTAGCAAAATAACAGTACATGCCATTGGGATATTCGGGGGTAACACAGAATCGACCGTTGTGTACATCTAAATAATCCGCTTGACCTGGGTGGTTAATGAATTCATAATCTTCCCGGAAATATCCCAAAGGATACGTGGCAGAAACGGCAGGTCCATCGGGTACATCGGTGCCATCGGCCCATACGAGGCGTGTGGCGATGTTGCGAAGTTGGTAACCGGATTTGATGCGGGTAATGCCTCCCGTACCATCCGCATTTTTGTACCCGTAGGCGCCATACACCGGGTAACCATCGTACGAATAACCAATCAAGGGCGAATGAGTAGTTGAATCGATGGCATATAAACCCTCGGCATCGTAGAGGGTACAAATGTTCGAAATCACGTTGAGGTCTAAGTTAAAGGCGCTCGGATTTTGGTGGTGGTGATAATTGCCCATGGCTGGGTGCCCTTTGGAGCAATCAAAACCGGATCTTTCAGCAAGTACCGCGTCGCGGTTCCAAGACATACTCGCCATAGGGCCTCCCGGGCAAGCGGGATTTCCCGGACCTCCGCAAAGAGAATTTGTGGTAGAATTCCAAGCCACCCCATCGCGGTAATCAAACATGGCCACCCCGTTGATAAAAATGCCGATATTTCCGCCGGTAGTTGCGGTTCCAGCACCAGCATTTGGGCTTGGATTTCGGCTGATTTTAAAGATGGCGTTCTGGTTGGTGGTAATGGAAGGGTTTCCTAGAAACGGGCCTGTGATATAGGAAGGAACCCCCGTGGTGGTAACATATACCCAGTTCGTGGAATACTGCACCTGTTGCACATTCGCTAAATCGGCATCCACAATCGGGGTTGAATTTCCCTGCACATAATGGCGTCCTGTGGTACCATTGGTATTGATTAACCAAGAAGTTACGGTAGGGGTTAATCCTTGCGCTCCGCCAAGGAATCCTAGAGAAAGAAAAGAAACCAAAAGAACATTTTTCATAGCGAATAGGTTTTTAAAATGAGTTGCATAAAGGTACCATTCTTTTCGACATAAAAAAATAGGTAGATAAAAAAAGGGGGATTGCTCCCCCTTAACCAAACCTAACTATTATGAAACTATTGATTTGAATCGGACTTTGCTAATGTGTAAATGACCAATCCAAAACCAATTTTGTTGACCGCGTCACCAATGTTGTAAACCACATCCATCCACGGATTATTGGCTTCGCTACCAAAAGCACCGAAAAGACCACCTGGCGTTCCAATGATGTAACCTAACGGATAAATAGCCCAACCTACCAAAACAAACCAAGCCAAAACTCTAGTTGCTTTTGCAACTTGTTTTCCAGCAGTTTGAGAAAGATTATAAAAGTTAATTAAGAAGAAATCATTATTTCCATTTAATTGATTAGCACCAGCACCAACATTAACTTGATTAGCAGCCATATTAAAAGCAAAACGACCTCCAAAATATTGTTGTAAAGCATAAGCTGATGGAAGTGCATAAGTATCAGTACCAGCGGTAGGACTAATAAT
>RFQF01000143.1 GCA_009925805.1 Flavobacteriia bacterium
GCCATTGGATGCGGGTGGGTTTTATCCACGGGGTCATGAATACCGACAACACCTCCATCAGCGGAGAAACCTTTGATTACGGACCTTGCGCTTTCATGAATACCTACCATCCCCATACCGTTTTCAGTTCTATCGATCGCCATGAAAGGTACGCCTTTGGAAAACAACCGGACATCTTGAAATGGAATTTAACGCGGTGGTTGGAAACCTTGCTTCCCTTGCTGCATTCGGACGAAGAAAAAGCAGTCCAAAAGGCCCAACACATGCTATCCCAATTCGACGCCCTTTGGGAGAAACAATACCGTAAAGTCTTTTTGGCGAAGTTAGGTTTCGAAAGTATAGAACCCGAATACATCGTTTGCGCCGACGCTTGGCTCAACCTGTTGGAAAGTAACGCCTTAGACTATACCCTAAGTTATAAACACATCACCTACGAAACGGAAGCTTATGATAAGTTGACTGCGGTGAAAGGATGGAGCGCATGGTACATGCAATGGCGGAAATTATCCCCGGATTTTTCGTTAATGCAACGCAGTAATCCCACCCTTATACCGAGAAATCATAGGGTAGAAGAGGCCTTAGATGCAGCGGTTCGCGGGGATTTTTCGTTTTGGGACCAACTCCTAGAAGCGTTACAACACCCCTACCAAAATGTGCATATTTCGGCCAAATTGAACCTACCGCCAGACCTCGATTTCGAGCAAGGATATCAAACCTTTTGTGGAACTTAAGGTGCTTTCGCAATGGATTGCATGCAATTCATTCCGTCGATGGCAGCAGAAACGATTCCACCAGCATAACCTGCACCTTCTGCACAAGGATATAGATTATCGACATCTATGTGATGATAATGGGTTTTATCCCGTGGAATCAACACAGGCGAAGAAGTACGAGATTCCGGGGCATGCACCACGGCGTCGTTGGTCAGATAACCGGGCATTTTTTTATCGAAAGCGATAAAGGCTTTTTGCAAACGGCGCACTACAAATTCAGGAAGCAGTTCATCCAAACGCACACTTTCAATGCCCGGCGTATAACTCGATCGCGGGAAATCCTTGGATTTACGTCCTTCAACAAAGTCCAAAAGCCGTTGCGCCGGTACTTTTTGGTTGTTTCCCGTGGCATTAAAACAGCTACGTTCGACCGTTTCTTGGAAAGCTAGGCAAACAAAAGGGTCTTCCGGGTGTTCGAAATCTGCTGGATCGATCGCCACCACAATCCCAGAATTTGCATAGGGATTGTTGCGTTTGGAAGGCGACCATCCGTTCGTAACCACTTCGCCATTTTGGGTAGCACAGGGTGCGATAATTCCTCCCGGACACATACAAAATGAAAATACCCCTTTACCCTCAACCTGCTCCACAAGTTGGTAGGAGGCGGGTGGGAGGTAGGCATTGTTCAGTCGTCCGTGGTATTGCTTTCGATCGATGAACGCCTGCAAATGCTCCACGCGTACGCCCAAGGCAAAAGGCTTGGGAAGTAGTTTTATTCCTTCTTGATGCAACAAATAGTAAATATCTCTGGCCGAATGTCCTGTGGCTAAAATCACGTGATTCACCTCAACGGTATCTTGTTCATTGATCACCAAATGGGTGAGATAGCTATCTTTACAACGAATTCCTGTTACTTTGGATTCAAAGTGAATTTCACCCCCTTTTTCCTGGATGAAGCGTCGGATGTTCTCAATGATCTTAGGAAGTTTATTGGTGCCAATGTGCGGATGTGCTTCGACCAGTATCTGTTCATCAGCACCAAAATACACCAACAGTTCCAGTACTAAATCTACCTCGCCTCGTTTTTTGGACCGTGTATACAGCTTCCCATCGGAATAGGTGCCTGCGCCCCCTTCTCCAAAGCAATAGTTAGATTCCTCATTGATTTGTTGCGTGCGCGCTATCTGCGCAAGATCCCTTCGGCGTGCCCGAACCTCTTTGCCGCGTTCAAAAACGACGGGTTTCATTCCAAGGAGTAGGGCTTGTAGGGCTGCAAACAATCCCGCAGGACCCGCGCCAACGATATGCACTTTAGGTGCTTGGTGGACCTCGTTAAAATCAAATGCTCGAATTCTTGAAGGAAGAGGTTCCACAGAACAAGCCAAGGTTCCATTGATTTTAAGGTGCTTTGAACGGGCATCGATGCTACGTTTGTGCCAACGAAAATTCGTGAAATCCCTACCTAACGCCAAGGCGACATGAGCTTTGATAAAATCGACATCTTGGGCTTCTTCCGGCGAACAAGAAATCGAAAGTAATCGAATCATCCTTCAAAGATAAAAGAAACCACCCAGCCTCGATTGTACAGGGTGTGTATCGGAGCAGCAATGTAGGTGTTATCTTTAATAAAACTATTGGTGAAACCATGGCTGAATTTCAATTCCAAACCGAACTTAAAATAGGGGGCAAAAAACTCAAGTCCGGCACCTATTTGTCCTTGCCAATCAATGCGTTTAATTTTAATAAACGGGTCAATATAATTTTGTGAAGCTTTTTCTTGCGACTGTAAATCAATCGAATACTGTCCACCAATTAAACAATAGGCTGCAAAATTATTGAGCCTACGTGTACGGAATTGGAGCATCAAAGGGAAATCTAAGTTCGTGGAATTCACCCGTTCATCTTCCAAGCGATAACCCAATTTAGAGGTATCTTGAAAGCGGTATTTTATGGATCGTTCCTGAAACGAAATGGTGGGAATAAACCGTAACCGAACCATAGGTGTCCCTAGGCGCATGGTGGTCAAAACGCCCAATTGTCCTCCAGGTTGAGCATCGTTTTGCACGGACAACAAGCCGTAATTTTCGTAATTATTCAATTCAGGGTAAAGCGTGAAATCCGAAGTATTAAATCCCAGCATGAACCCAAAGTGAAATAAACGCCGGTCAAAGTTCTTATAGCGTTCTTGCTTGAACTTTTGCCCAAGCGTTAAGCCAGGTAAAAACAATAAACTCAGGATTAGGATTCTCAACATCGGCATCGGTAACGTAAAAGTACCCAATATGTTGCATTATTTCACCCCGAGATAAAGGGTGGCAATTCCGCCACTCAACGCTTGCATTTCCACCGAACGATACCCCAAGGCTTCCAAAATATCCGTAAATTCTTTCCCTTCAGGAAAGGCATTAACGCTCTCGGGTAAGTACGCGTAGGCTTGTTGGTCCTTTGCAATGCGTTTACCAAAAAAGGGTATGATGTACTTGGAGTAGAAGCCAAACCCCTGTTTGATGGGGAACTTCTTCGGTTTTGAAAATTCCAAAATCACGATTTTCCCATCTTTTCGTGTTACCCGGAGCATTTCAGCTAAGCCTTGTTGGAGGTTTTCAAAATTCCGCACGCCAAAAGCCACCGTGATCGCATCAAAGGAATCCGAATCAAAAGGCAAATTTTCAGAGTCCCCGTATTGCATATCGACGATGTGGTCGATTTTTCGTTCCCGCATTTTGGTTCTTCCTACCTCCAACATTCCCTTAGAAATATCCATTCCTACAATCCGCTTCGGTTTAAGCTTTAGTAAAGCAATCGCAAAATCTCCTGTTCCGGTAGCAATATCGAGTATTTCTTGGGGTGCATGGGCTTTTAAGGCATTCACCGCTTTTCGCCGCCAGATTCGATCGATCCCAAACGACAAAAAATGATTCATGAAATCGTACCGACCTGAGATGTTATCGAACATCAAAGCGACTTCCTCTTTCTTGGATTGTTCTGTGTTATACGGTTTTACGACGGGTTTACGCATTTAAAATTCCAAGTTTTACAGCTTCCAAGAATAATTCTTCTTTATTAACACTCACAACGCCTGAGTGTTCGCAAACCATTCCTCCAGCAAGGTTCGCTAACGCAGCCATTTGTGCAGGGTTCAATCCTGAACACCGTGCCAATGTGGCCACCGCTATCACCGTATCTCCGGCTCCACTAACGTCCGAAATATCGCGAAAATGGGCAGGAATAATTGTGGCCTCCATTCCATCTTCCACAAAAACACCGTGTTCCGACAAGGTTATAAGTGAAAGGGTGTGACCTAATCGTTCGCGAAGCGCCTGTGAAGCACTCATTAATGAACTTATGGATTTAGGATCCACCTCACTTCCCAAGCCTTCGTTGATTTCCTTTAAATTGGGTTTGAATAAATCCACGCCTTGATAACTGAAAAAATGCTCCTTTTTTGGATCCACGCATGTTACGATTTGGCGTTCCTTTGCGAATGCAATGCATCGATCAATGACCTTTCCAGTCAAAACTCCCTTGTTATAATCTTCAAATATCAATGCGTCAATTCCTTGGTCCAATAACGTTTTGATGGCATCGATAAACCGTTCCTCAACGCTTTCAGCGAGTGGATCAATGTCCTCCTGATCGATGCGTAGCAAATGTTGGGAACCTGACAGCACACGCGTTTTAACGGTCGTTTTTCGCGAAACATCCTCCAGTAAGGCAGTGCTTTCAATTCCCGATTCTTGAAGCAATGTACGCAGTTGTTTGGCAGCATCATCCTTTCCTACCACAGAACACAGGTGTACCTGAGCACCAAGTGCCTTTAAGTTTAGGGCAACGTTGGCGGCTCCCCCGAGCCGTTGTTCTTCGTGATCGAGTAGGAGCACAGGCACAGGAGCTTCGGGACTCATGCGATGAACTTTACCCTTTACATAGGCGTCCAGCATCACGTCACCGATAATCGCGATGCGCTTTGATGGGAACATGTCAAATATTCCTTGCAAGTTCATTTTTCAAGCTTAGCTAAAGCCTTAATGATGCGCTCCATGGCTTGCGCCAATAATTCTTCTGAAGTGGCATAGCTTAACCGAATACAGTTCGGTGAACCAAATCCGGAACCATCCACCAAGGCTACATGAGCTTCTTGAAGCAAATACATGCATAAATCATGGCCGTTATTCACGGTGTATTGGCCAAATCGCGTCCCGAAATAGGCAGAAACATCAGGAAATAGATAGAATGCCCCCGTGGGTACATTGAATTTAATGTTTGGAATTCGTTGTAAATAACTTAACACTAAGTCCCTGCGTTTTTCGAATTGGGTTACCATATCTTTCAATATAGCTGGATCAGCATCCATGGCCACCATGGCAGCGCGTTGTGTAATCGAATTTGATCCCGAGGTGAATTGCCCTTGAATTTTATTGCAAGCCTCAGCAATGGGTTTACTGGCAGCTAAGTACCCTAAGCGCCATCCGGTCATTGCCCAAGCTTTTGA
>RFQF01000144.1 GCA_009925805.1 Flavobacteriia bacterium
ATTTCCCATTTCAATTTAGAGGAAGCCTTGGATTTCATCGCCGATATTCAACCTAAAACCACCTACTTGACCCACATTTCTCACCTGTTCGGAAAGCACGATGAAATTCGGATCAAATTACCCAATCATGTATTTGTTGCCTTCGACGGTTTACGTCTGTCCTTTGAAGTGGACTCCTTGTAGCTAATAATTGATTAGTTTTGTGCTTCATGGAACCGTTAAAGATTGACATTGCTTCTGTACTCAAGGATAAAAACCCAAAGCTATACCGTAGGCTTCCCGGCTTTGTAATCCGTTACCTAGAGCGCATTGTGCACCAAAAAGAAATCAATGCTTTTTTCGCCAAAAACGGTCACTTAACTAATCACGCATTTTGCGATGCGGTAGTAAAGGAATTAAACCTATCAATCACTTTTCATGGATTGGAAAAAATTCCGAAAACGGGGCCTATCATCCTGGTAATGAACCATCCACTCGGAGGTATCGATGGGTTAGCATTTGTAGCAAGCCTGCAAGAACACCGGAAGGATTTAATTTTTTTGGTGAACGATATCCTCATGCAAGTGAAACCTATGGAGGAAATGTTTGTTGGAGTAAACAAACACGGGAAAAACACGAACGAAACATGGAACAACATTGCTGATTTGTTCAATTCAGACAATGCCGTATGCATCTTTCCCGCAGGACTGGTGAGTCGAAAAGATGGAGGGATCATTCAAGATGGTCCTTGGAAACGAACTTTCGTAACCTATGCAAAAAAAACAGGTCACCCCATACTTCCCATCCACATTCAAGGAAAACTATCCCCGTGGTTTTATGGTTTGTATAAATTTCGAAAAATGTTCGGCATCAAATCCGCGGTGGAAATGCTCTATTTGGCGGATGAACTATTCAAACAACGCAACAAAAGCGTCAATTTCACGGTTGGAGAAATGGTTATAATTCCCCAGGAAACGCCGATCTCCGACCAGCAATGGGCAGATAATCTGAAGCAAACCTTGTACTTAATTCCCCAGCAACATGGAACCAATCATCCCTGAAGTCCCTCGGTCGCTGATTTTGCAAGAACTAGCATCCGTAGGAATCAAACGACAAACGCGTAAAGGGGGGAATGAAATCTACCTTTTAAACGCCTCCCAAGCGCCAAATACGGTCCGTGAAATTGGTCGATTGCGCGAAGTTACTTTCCGTGCTTCCGGCGGGGGTACCGGTCTGTCTGTGGATTTGGATTCCTTCGACGAAGGCCCTTTTGCTTACGAACAATTGATTGTTTGGTCCCCCGAAGATCAAGAAATCGTGGGTGGCTATCGGTTCGCTTTTTGCTCAAAGGCCTTTGATGAATTCCAAAAAATACATCTATCGACCGCACATTATTTCGATTTTTCTGCCCGGTTCATTCGAGAATACCTCCCCTACACCATCGAGCTCGGAAGGAGTTGGGTTCAGCCGAATTTTCAACCAAGCGTTAATCCACGAAAAGGACTGTTTGCCCTCGACAATATATGGGATGGCCTAGGGGTTCTTGTAAAAGAACATCCCGGAATTCGATATTTCTTTGGAAAAGTAACCATGTATCCGAATTATGACACCCTCAGCAGGGATTATCTATTGTATTTCATGCATCGTTATTTTCCCGATGCGAAACAATTAATGCGTCCTTTTCATCCCTTGATACAGGATTTTGATCCAGCATTTATTGAGGAACAATTACAGGGTTTGGATTTCAAAGACGGATTCAAGGTGCTCAATGGGCTGATTCGAGAAAAAGGAGAATTTATCCCACCGTTAGTCAATATCTACATGAACCTTTCGCCTACAATGAAGACCTTTGGCACCGCAGTGAACCCCGAATTTGGTGGCGTGGAAGAAACGGGCATTTTGGTCACCATTGCCGATATTTTTCCTGAAAAAAAGGAACGGCACATGGAATATTGAAATACCGAAAATTGCAAGCAAGGATTAATGTTAAATTAACATCAAAGATAGCGTTAATACGTACCTTTGATTCGTGAGGAATATCCTTATTTTTCTAACTTCCGTAATGGTTGGGTTTTGGGGCTTCTCCCAAGACAATACCTTTTATCGAAAATACAATTTTGGAGGAATGCAAGGGGCTTTACAGTTGGCAGTGACCAACGACGGAGGCTTTGTGGCCACAGGACAACATGAAGGAAACGGATCTGCCGGAGATTGCGATGTTTATGTTTATAAACTGGATGTTTGTGGCAACATTGAGTGGTTTCATATATTTGGCACCTCCCAACAGGAAGGAGGCCGAGCAATACAGCAAACAGCCGATACTGGCTATATCGTAAGTGGACTATATTCCCAAGGTCCAAACAGAGCCTTTCAAATGAAGCTGAACCCACAAGGAAATATGCAATGGATTCGCCTTTACCCTTTTGATTGGATGATGTATTCAAAAGAAGCCGCCAACGGGGATTTCATAGCGACCGGAGTAGGTTCGAGCCAATTGTTCGTGATTCGAACCGATAATCAAGGAAATCTGATTTGGTCGAAACGTATCGATGGATTGGGAACCACGAGCCTTTATTTATATGAACTCAACAATGGCGACATCTTGGTAGCCTGCATTGGTGTAAATAACGGGAAGGATATTGCCTTATGTAAATTGGACGCTAACGGAAATTTTATCTGGGGGAAGTCCTACGGTGGAAGCGGTTGGATCGATCAAGATCATACTGCATGGTCCTGTAAAGGAGCAGTGAAACAGTCCGATAACTCGATTGTCTTAACCTCCCCAACGTATATGGGCGGAATGGCCGGTGAGAATATTCTGGTTACCAAAATTAGCACCATTGATGGGTCGGTGCAATGGGCAAGGGCCGCAGGCGGTGGAGCCAGCGATCAATCCCGGGATATTGCCATTCACCCAGGTGGTTATGCCATTGTAGGAAACACGGCATCTTTCCCCACGGGGGTTAATCCAGCCAACGGCATCACCGAGGCAATGGGCGAAAGGGATGCTTTGTTATTTTCCTTTGACAGCCTTGGAACCCTTCAATGGGCAAGAACCTACGGAGGTTCCGACCGCGACAAAGGCATTGGGGTTCGGTACAATTTGGATAGTGGATTCACCATTTCTGCCTATACCACTTCACCCTTCTTCGGGAATCTTGATGCAAGTATGGACCCCTTGTTCATAAAAACAGACAGCATTGGTATCGTAACTTGTCAAATGTATTCTCCTCCGCTTCAGTTTGTTCCGATCAACCTGACAGAACAATCCGTGGGGTCCAGTACCACAGTAAGTTTTTCCACTTCCATACCGCCGGTTATTGCGAGTTCTCTTGTTCCGAACGACGGTTATCTTTGCCAACAGTGCATTTCGATTCCTGTGTTCGCCCCGCAAGATACCATGATATGTATCAACGATACGGCACACTTTTTCAATATTACGACCTACGGGCTTAAATGCTTCCAGGAGTGGCAAGTGGCTGGACAAACCTTCAACGGAGGAAACGATCTAGATTGGGTTTTTACCCAACCTGGAAATTACCAAGTGATATTATATTCCACCTGTGGAGCTTCGCAGGACACGATGTCTGCTACGATTCATGTTTTTGATCCCCAAATTACCCCTGTATCTCCCATTTGTCAAGATGCGGCACCCTTCAATTTAACCGCAAACCTTCCCGGAGGAACTTGGTCCGGGAGTGGCGTAGTGAATGCGAATTCCGGATTATTCAGCCCAAACAACGCAGGATCTGGTTACATTCCTGTATTTTACAACTTACCCGGTTTATGTCAGGTAAGCGATACCCTTCAGGTAAATCCCTTGCCAGTGGCCAATGCCGGACAAGATTACATCCATTGCTACATTTTGGATACGGTCATGGGGGTCTCAGCTCAAGCGGGTCAAAGTTACTCTTGGAGTCCTGCCACGAATTTAAACACGCCAACGGTTTCGAATCCAAGCTTTTATTACCAAAACCTTGCGCAAAGCAATGCTACCTTTAATTATACCCTCACGGTAACCATTGATTCTTCCGGTTGCACCGACACCGATGTGGCCCAAATGATTGTAACCCCGCGTCCTATTGTGGATGCAGGCCCCAACCGTGCCTATTGTGATCACGATCTCATGGTCTTGAGTGGTTCAGGCGTACAATCCTACGTTTGGGATCATGGTATTGTGAACAACGTGATTTTTACGCAGAATGTGGGTACTGTAACGTATCATGTTATTGGAACAGATGCTTTCGGTTGTTCAAATACCGACAGCGTCACCCTGATTGTGCATCCCTTACCTCCGGTGTATGGTTACCCTGACACGTCGGTTTGTGAGGATGAATACATTACGCTATTTGGTGGTGGCGCGGTTTCCTACGTATGGAATCACGGAGTAATCAATGCTGTTCCATTTATTCAAGAGCCGGGTGACAAGCAATATGTAGTGGTGGGAACCGACGTAAATGGTTGTACAAACAGTGACACCGTGCATGTGACAGTTTGGCCAAAGCCTTGGGCAGACTTTTCCATAGCGGCGAACAATTTAATGCATAGCTTCTATAATCATTCAGAAGGTGCGATTCTTTACAGCTGGAATTTTGGGGATGGTAGCCCTTTGGAAAATAGTTTTAATGCCTATCACTACTATGGCGAAATGCAAGGTGCGATCTACAATGTTTCGTTGATAGCAACTTCGCAGCATGGCTGCTTAGATACCGCACAATTACAGGTTTCAGGCCCTTATCCTGTGATTATTTATGTTCCCAATGCTTTTACTCCCGACGGAGATGAACGCAATAATGTATTTTATCCCAACATCTCAGGAAACGTCGATGGATATAATTACACCTTCAATATATTCAACCGTTGGGGAGAATTAATTTTCACCTCGCACAACTTGCAAGTTGGCTGGGATGGAATAGATGCTACGACCTACCGTCCGGCACAAGACGGGGTATATACCTGGGAAATCATCTTGAAGAAAAAAACCAACGATGAGTTTTTCAAATACCATGGTATGGTAAACCTGATTCGTTAAGCATGGATTAGGGTGTTACGTTAACCAATCCATTTTAGCCACAAACTCCTCGAAATCGTTCAATTTCCCTTTGCGCAGGATGCGTTGTTTTAGGCGACCGATGGTGACATCTGCATGAGCTACATTTAATATCCGCTCAATGCGTGCGGAGGGTACCCCATAATAATATTTCATTTTCAGCATCAA
>RFQF01000145.1 GCA_009925805.1 Flavobacteriia bacterium
GCAATGCCAAATTATCCCAAACGATCCCTTCAACCTTGTTGTCCTTTTATGAATTAGCTACCGGTGGAATCATCGTTAGTCTTGTTTTACTAGTAAGCAACAAGCCCTTACAAGCCTTTGCACTAAGCCTCACCGATGGTCTGTGGTTGCTGTTTTTAGGCATCGGGTGCACCTCCTTTGCTTTTGTTGCTGCCATTTATTTGGTAAAGCTGTTGGGAGCTTATACCGTTTCATTGACCATCAACCTCGAACCTGTGTACACGATTTGCTTAGCGGCAATCCTCCTTGGAGAACACCAAATTTTGTCGCTTGAGTTTTATGTGGGGGCAGCGGTCATTGTTGCGGTGCTTTTGCTGAATGCGTGGTGGAATAGAGAACCCAAAAAACGAATTGCTTAAATTTGCTTGAAAGGATGACAAGTAGACTTCTTTGTTTGGCCTTGATGATGATACACCTGGTTGGGGTTGCGCAAGTGCGCGGTTTGGTACGCGGCATTCGTTCACAAGACACGGTAACGTTGAATGGTGCAAAAGTGAAATTGTTGCGTGCTAGGTCAGCGACCTTTACCGATGCCAATGGGAAATTTGAATTATTTCTTGGAAAGAAAACCCCAGATACACTGGTGGTGTTGGCCGTTGGATATCTACCTGACACGGTTGTGCTTACGCAAGAAGATCGTTTTACTGCGCTTTCGTTGATGTTGTTCAGTGATTTGCTCAAGCCGGAGGTCATTGTCGAACGCAAAGCCAAAAACGGGATTGTTAAGTTGAGTATTGTTCAAATGGAACGTATTTCCTCCAATGAATTGCGCCGCGCAGCCTGCTGTAACTTGTCGGAATCGTTTGAAACCAATGCTTCCGTTGATGTCAATTTAACAGATGCTGTATCGGGGGCACGAAAAATACAGTTGCTCGGACTGGATGGGGTTTATACCCAATTTCAATTGGACAATGTGCCCTTCTTGCGGGGTTTGGAAACCGCTTTCGGCATGAACACTTTCTCAGGAATTTGGCTCGAAGGTATTCAAATTTCAAAAGGAACAGGATCGGTAGTGAATGGGCATGAATCCATGGCTGGACTCATCAATTTAAGCGTAAAACATCCGTTTGAATCGGAACGATTCTTAGTAAATGTATACGGAAATCGCTTCGGTCGTGGAGAAATGAATGCAATTCTGAGTCAAAAATTCAATAAGCGATGGGCCTCAGCATTACTCTTGAACGGTGCATTAAATCAAACTGTTATTGATGAGAACCGTGACGGATTTCTTGATTTACCACAATTTAAAAATGTTTCTGCACTTAATAAATGGCAGTTTAATGGTGAAAGAATGGAGGCCCAGTTTTCGGTATATGGGTATTACGATGACCGCTTTGCCGGACAATCTCCCTTTTCACCCGCTTTATATCCATTTCACATGGCACTTACTAACCAACACCTTGAAGCCACTGCGAAAACAGGTTTTTTTGGCTCCCATCATGGGGAATCGTTGGGAATCATTAATCATGTTAAAGTGCATCGAACTGTTGGATATTTTGGGGGAAACGCCATAGGAGGTCAGCGCATATCAAGCGGCGAAGAGAAACGGTATTATCTTTCGATTAATTATGATCGATCAAGTACCGATGGGAAACATACCCTGAAAAGTGGCGTATCAACCACTTTATTGGATATTACACAACAGGCAGATTTTCATATCCTTCAACGAAAGGAAATGACCATTGGCCCCTTCGTAGAATACGCTTTGTTGTTAAACCGATTTTCGTTACAATCCGGACTTCGTTTAGATTACCATTCACTGTTCGGTTGGTTTTTTGTGCCGCGGATTCACGCAAAATATGCACTCACACCAAAAACCGATTTACGGATTACTGCTGGAAAAGGATGGAGGGTTCCGAATTTTCTAATTGAGAATAATTCCCTCATGGCAAGCAATAAGAACTGGGTATTGCCTACCCAAGGCGTGCTTCCAGAAATTTCTTGGAATGTCGGTGGATCAGTTGTAACGGAATTTCAAATGTTTAAACGAAAAGCGACCCTAACTTTTGATGGGTACTATACATGGTTTGAACGGCAATTAAATATAGACCGGGATGTTTCTCAAGCGGCAATTGTTTTTTCATATATCGAAAATCAATCGAAGGCGCTCGCCTGCCAAGCAGAACTTGATTGGGTACTTTCGAAACAGTTTAGTTTGAGAGGGGCCTACAAATTTTTGAGTGTGCGATCCATTTATGATGGAACCATGCAGCAGCAGACGATGATTCCAATGCATCGCTTACTCATTACTACCTCGTGGTCCTCAAAAAATAAGCGATGGCAAGCAGACCTTACCACGAACATTGTAGGACCTATGCGCATGCCACACAGCCTTTCTATCGATAAAATGGCATATTCTCCCTGGTATCCCTACGTGTTTGGTCAAGTATCACATCAATGGAAACAAATTAAAGCGTATATTGGTCTTGAAAATATACTCAATACAAAACAACCTAATCCTATCATTTCATCGCAGGATCCGCAAAATCCAAGTTTCGATGCTACGATGGTTTGGGGGCCAATAACGGGAATTAATATATATGGTGGCATATCCTACATTTTAAAACATAAAAATTATGAAAAATAGCATCTTGATAGCCTTTTTTTTTATGGTGAGCCTAACGTTTGGACAGAAAAAACAAACAAAGGACACCGCTTACATTATTACCTCTGCAAAATGCGGGGATTGTATAGATCGGATCGAAAGCGCCTTGAATTTTCAAAGGGGGGTGAAATATGCGGAGTTAAATTTAGAGTCGAAAGTAGCCACCTGTATTTTCAAACCGGCCAAAGTTTCCATTGAAAAATTACGAACGGCCATAGCCGCTGCGGGTTATGACGCTGATGCCGTCAAAGCTGACCCAAAGGCGCAAGAACAACTCCCTAAGTGTTGCCAGCCCAACGGTCATTAAGTTATGAACGATTTGGCCTATTAATCAACAAAGCACGAGGGTAAGGCTTCTCTTTCCGTAATTTCGCGCTGTCATGAGCGATGCGATTAAACACGAATGCGGCATAGCCTTGCTGCGCCTTAAAAAAGACCTCAGCTTTTATTTGGATAAATACGGCACGGCGTTTTACGGATTGCATAAAATGCAATTGCTCATGGAAAAGCAACACAACCGCGGGCAAGATGGCGCAGGTTTAGCCAACATCAAGTTAAATGTCGCACCCGGAGAGCGCTATATCAGCAGGGCACGATCGATTGATGCTAACCCAATCCAAGAGATGTTCGAACAAGTTTTTAAACCCTTTCAAGAACTCTCGCTCAAAACTCCAGAACGATTAACCCAGGTCGATTTTCTGAAACAACACATGGCTTTCACCGGTGAAGTGTTTTTAGGGCATTTACGGTATGGAACCTTCGGCAAAAACGCCTTGGATAACTGCCACCCTTTTTTGCGCCAAAACAATTGGATGACGAAGAATTTGGTTTTGGCAGGGAATTTTAACCTCACCAATGTGGAGGAATTATTTGATTCCTTGGTGTCTATTGGGCAGCACCCAAAAGAAAAATCGGACACCGTAACCGTACTCGAACGGATCGGTCATTTTTTAGATGAAGAAAACGAACGAATTTATGCTGACGGCAAAGCCATGGGGCTTAGTAAATCGCAAATTTCAAGTCTTATTCGCGAAAAAATGGATGTTGCCCGTGTTTTGGAACGTTCCGCTAAAAAATGGGACGGGGGCTACGTGATGGCGGGATTGTTAGGACATGGCGCCTCGTTTGTTTTGCGTGATCCTGTCGGTATTCGTCCGGCATTTTACTACGAAGATGATGAAGTAACTGTTGTTGCCTCCGAAAGGCCGGCTATTCAAACGGTTTTCAACGTGAAATTGGACCAGGTTAAAGAGCTTACTCCCGGTTCAGCACTTTTCATTCAAGAAGATGGTACAACCCATGAAAAGGTAGTTTTACCGCAAAAAGCAATAAAAAAATGCGTATTTGAACGAATTTATTTTTCACGTGGTTCGGATTGGGACATATACAGGGAACGAAAAAGTTTAGGGAAATGGATTGCTCCACAGGTTCTAGAAGCCATTGGTGGGGACATTGATCGAAGCGTTTTTTCCTTCATCCCGAATACGGCGGAAGTTTCTTTTTACGGGTTGATCAAAGCATTGGAAGATGCGCATAATGCGGTTAAGTTGGAAAAAATCTTGACCATGGGTCCAAATCCTAGGTCTGAGGACCTTACCCTAATTTTAGAGGCCCGTACACGCATCGAAAAAATTGCCATCAAGGACGCTAAACTTAGAACCTTCATTACTCAAGATTCCGATCGCGATGATTTGGTGGCGCATGTTTATGACATTACTTACGGGAGCATTCAGCCCGGGCAGGACAACCTAGTGGTGATCGATGATAGCATTGTTCGAGGAACCACCCTAAAAAAGAGCATACTCACCATGTTAGATCGGCTTGAACCTAAGTGCATTATTGTCGTTTCCTCGGCTCCTCAAATACGCTATCCGGATTGTTACGGGATTGACATGGCCCGCTTAGGCGATTTTGTAGCGTTTAACGCCGCAATAAGTTTGTTGCGCGAAAGGAATATGGAAGCGATTATTGAGCAGGTGTATCAAGCCTGCTTGCAACAAAAGGCCTTGCCCAAAGAGGAAGTTACGAATGCCGTCAAGGCAATTTATGCCCCCTTCCGAGAAGAAGAAATTTCGGAACGAATTGCGCAATTGCTTAAACCGATTGGTCTAAAAGCTTCCTTGAAAATCGTGTATCAAAAATTGGAGAACCTGGCGTTGGCCTGCCCAGGACACTTAGGTGATTGGTATTTCTCCGGAGATTATCCTACCCCCGGAGGGAATAAGGTGGTGAATCAGGCCTTCATTAATTGGCGGGAACAACGGAATGACCGTCCGTATTAACGAGAAACGCCATAATTTTCTTTGTTGCCCCTTGGTGCGCATCGATATATTCCAGCGTTTTGTATTGTTGATTTTCTATGGATTTCATAAAGAATTCAATACCCTTTAACAAGCTCGGACCATCATGAAAAGATACGGCAATTCCTGCATCAAGAAACCCTTGCGCCTCCGGAAATTTTTCAAACTTTGGACCAAACATGATGGGGAGCCCG
>RFQF01000146.1 GCA_009925805.1 Flavobacteriia bacterium
ACGGTAAACAAGCTGAAGCATTGGAATATGTACTCACTTACAACGACCGATTTAACGAACCAACGCAGTATGAAAACATTATCATTCGTGCAAACCCGAATGGGGAAAATTTGCGCTTGAAAGATGTGGCCAAGGTGACGCTCGGAAGTGAGTATTATGACATTTACTCCAACATGAACGGGCACCCGTCCGCTGCCATGGTGATTAAGCAAACCTATGGAAGTAATGCAAGCGAGGTCATTTCGAATGTGAAAGAAAAGTTAGAAGAATTAAAAAAGACCTTTCCACCGGGGATGAAGTATGAAATAAGTTACGACGTTTCTAAGTTCTTGGATGCTTCAATCACGAATGTGATCGATACCCTGCGCGATGCCTTCATCCTGGTTGCGCTCGTGGTATTTATTTTCTTGGGTGATTGGCGATCTACCTTAATTCCTACCTTGGCCGTTCCTATTTCCTTGGTGGGTGCTTTCTTCTTCATCCAATTGTTTGGATTGAGCATTAACATGGTGACGCTTTTCGCCTTAGTACTCGCCATTGGAATTGTGGTGGATGACGCCATCGTGGTGGTGGAGGCGGTTCATACCAAAATGGCCGAAGAACATTTATCTCCCTTCAACGCCGTTAAGAAAGTTATTGGCGAAATTTCGGGAGCTGTAATTGCGATTACCTTACTGATGGTATCGGTATTTGTACCGGTTTCGTTCATGTCAGGTCCTGTTGGAACCTTTTATCGGCAGTTTTCCATTACCATGGCCTCGTCCATTGTGTTATCGGGTATTGTAGCCTTAACAGTTACCCCTGTGTTATGCGCCATTATTCTGAAAGACACCCACGGAAAACCACGACGAAGAACCTGGATTAATCGGTTCATTGATTGGTTTAACCGTAGGTTTGAAAAATTAACCGACCGATACGTGGGTGTTTTGCGCCTCGTAGCCCACCGAAGGCTTTTTACCGTGCTCTTGTTTTTCCTCTTTGCGCTTGGAATTATCGGCGTCAGCAATAGCTTACCCTCGGGATTCATTCCCAGTGAGGACCAAGGAATGTTGTACGCGATCATTCAAACCCCTCCAGGATCTACTTTGGAACGAACCAACGATCTTTCCAACAAACTTGTTAGCCTCATTAATACCGTGGATGGGGTTCAATCCGTTTCCTCCATTGCAGGTTATGAGGTGTTGACGGAAGGTCGAGGTTCCAACGCTGGGACCTGTTTGATCAATTTGAAACCGTGGGAAGAACGCGAATTAAGCGTTCGCGAAATCATTGAAAAATTGGAACAAAAAGCAAAAGAAATTCCTGGTGCTACCATTGAGTTTTTCGACCCTCCGGCAGTCCCTGGGTTTGGTGCGGCGGGCGGTTTTGCGCTGCAGTTATTAAATAAAACCAACAGCGGTTCTTTGGATGATTTGGAAGAAGTTAAGAATGAGTTCATGCAGGAGCTTGGTAAACGGAAAGAATTGACCGGATTGTTTACCTTTTTTAGTGCTAATTACCCGCAGTATGAGATTGAATTTGATAACCAGGCTGCCATGCAGAAAGGGGTTTCCATTGGAAATGCGATGAATACCTTATCGATTTTTGTGGGAAGTACGTACGAACAAGGCTTTATAAAGTATCAGCGTTTTTTTAAGGTGTTCGTACAAGCCTCTCCCGAATATCGGCGATTGCCTACGGACATTATGAATTTATTTGTGAAGAACGATAAAGGCGAAATGGTGCCCTTTTCATCCTTTATGCGGATTCATAAAAAACAAGGCGCGAATGAAATAAATCGCTTTAACATGTATTACACGGCGGCTATTCGAGGAGGAGCGGCACCGGGGTATAGTTCCGGAGAGGCCATTCAGGCCGTAAAAGAAGTAGCGGATAAAACACTTCCCAATGGCTATGGAATTGATTGGGCAGGGCTGTCCTACGATGAAACGCGTCGCGGAAATGAAGCGGTGTATATTTTCTTAATCGTATTGGTCTTTGTTTATTTCGTTTTAGCAGCACAATATGAGAGTTTTATCATTCCTCTAGCCGTTATTTTGTCCCTTCCAGCCGGAGTTTTCGGCTCCTTTTTGATGATCAAAGGAATGGGCTTAGCGAACGATATCTACGCTCAGGTTGGATTAGTCATGCTGGTAGGATTACTAGGGAAAAATGCGGTATTAATCGTGGAATTTGCCGTGCAAAAGCAACAAGAAGGCATGACGGTGCTTGAAGCAGCTATTGAAGGGGCTAAAGTGCGTTTTCGCCCGATTTTAATGACCTCGCTCGCCTTTATTGCCGGGTTGATTCCGTTGGTATTAGCTTCCGGAGCTGGAGCCATTGGTAATAAAACCATTGGAGGATCAGCGCTGGGAGGAATGCTCTTTGGAACCGTTTTCGGGGTGATCATTGTTCCAGGTTTATATTATATTTTCGGAACCATTGCTCACGGAAAAAAACTCATCCGCGATGAAGATGAAACACCTTTAACAGAAGAATTATAAGCTATGAAAGGAATTAAATTTACTCAGATTTGGGGTGTGTTAACACTTTTACTCCTGTTGTCTTCATGTATTTCTATCTTAGAGTCCAAGAAAAATAACTTGCCTAAAGCACCCGAGGCATTTCAAGGGTCGAAGGATACTATGAACAGCTTTTACGTGAATCGAACCGCGTTTTTTCACGATCCTTACCTCAATGCCTTAATCGATACAGCACTTCAAAACAATCAGGAAATCAACATTTTACTTCAAGAAGTGAAAGTGGTTCAAAACGAGGTACTTGCACGCAAAGGGGCTTATATTCCTTTTGTCAATGTAGGAGGCGGTATGGCCGCAGATAAGGTGGGACGATATACGAGTCAAGGAGCCAGCGACGCCATGTCCACCATTGCTCCCGGTAAGCAAACACCTGAGGTCTTAGGAAATTTTATTTTCGGTGCCAACATAGCTTGGGAGGTGGATATTTGGAGAAAATTACGCAATGCCCGCGATGCTGCGATGAATCGATATCTTGCCACGGAAGAAGGAAAGAACTTTGCGATAACCACGTTGGTGGCAGAAATTGCACAATCCTATTATGAATTGTTGGCTTTGGATAACCAGCTTGAAATTCTTCAACAAAACATTGAGATTCAAAAAAATGCATTGGAAATCGTGCGCGTGGAGAAAATTGCCGCACGTGTCACGGAATTGGCGGTTAAGAAATTTGAGGCGGAGGTGTTCAAAAATCAAAGCCACGTATTTCATTTGAAGCAGCAGATCATTGAGATTGAAAACCGCATTAATTTTTTAGTGGGAAGGTATCCACAGCCGATTCAACGTAACGCAATTGCATTCAGTGCTACACCTCCGGATTCTATTTATGCTGGAGTTCCTTCTCAATTGTTAGCGAATCGTCCGGATATCCGAAGGGCAGAGCAGCTGTTGAAAGCCTACAAACTGGATGTTCAAGTTGCCAAGGCGGATTTCTATCCCAGCTTGTTCATCGATGCTCGGTTAGGATTTAATGCTTTCAATCCCAAGTTTTTAATCAGTTCTCCGGAATCCATGATATTTTCCATGGCAGGAAATATGGCAGCTCCCGTGATTAATCGTAAAGCGATTCAGGCCGCGTATTTGTCTGCCAATGCTCGGCAAATTCAAGCCATGTACTTGTATGAGCAAACGATTTTACGATCGTTCATCGAAGTGGCGAATCAATGGTCGAATATTGCGAATTTAAAGCGTGAGTACGAACTAAAAGCGCAACAAGTGGACGCTTTGAATCAATCTATAGCCATTTCCACGGCACTTTTTCGAAGCGCACGAGCGGACTACATGGAAGTGCTATTGACGCAACGCGATGCCTTGGAATCAAAATTTGATTTGATAGAAACACGTATGTTACAATACCATGCCTGGGTAGAAATGTACCGGGCACTCGGAGGAGGAAGATAATCCAACAGGTGCTTTATTATCCTTACAAGCTTTTCGTGGGATTATTTCGGACGCCGTGAATGAAAAATAATGGGTAATTTCGAGTTTATACCTTTATGGAATTATTTGTAAAACGGAGTCTAACTATTACATGCTGTTGCTTGTCGTGGTTTATATTTTCGCAAAAGAGCATCAGTAATCAAATGCATGGTTGGGCACTCTACACGGGCACGCACAAGATCACAGCAAAGTGGTCAGTAATGACCGAATATCAATGGCGACGAGCGGACGGTTTCAAGCATTGGCAGCAATCCTTATTGCGATTCGGTGTTGAATACGCAGTGAATCCTAAAGTGTCTGTAATGGGTGGATATGCCTGGGTAAAAACGTTTCCCTATGGAACTCAACCAATCCTGCATGAATTTGACGAAAACCGGGTGTTTGAACAGTTGAATCTTAAAGATAAAGTCGGACGATTTGAGATGCAGCATCGCTATCGTTTAGAACAACGATGGCTGGAACAGTATGCTAAAAATGCGACCAATGATATTGTTCAAGTAGATCCGGTTTTTCGCAATAGAGTTCGATACAGGGCCATGGTCATGGTGCCACTCTCAAGAAAAGAAATGGGTGATAATACCTTATTTCTTAATCTCAATAATGAGCTTTTTGTTGGGTTCGGAAAAGGAATCGCTAAAAACCCGATTGATCAAAATCGATTTATTGCTGCTTTGGGTTGGCGATTCAATGCCCAAACCAATGTTCAAGTTGGGTATTTGAATCAATTCGTGATTAAATCGAATGCAACAGATATGGAGCGAAATCATAGTTTGTGGATTAGTATGGTTTACAACTTAGATTTCAAAAAGAAGCTTGAAAAAAAGTAAGATGCTTGAGCATAAAAAAAGGGGCAATCGCCCCCTTTTTTTATGTTGTACAATTTTTTTTAGTTTCCGAACCGTTCAATTACTTGTTGCGTTACTCCTGTATTCGAGAATCCACCGTCGTGGAATAAGTTCTGCATGGTAACATAGCGGGTTAAATCGGAGAACATGCTAACGCAATAATCTGCACAAGCCACAGCCGGTGCATTTCCAAGCGGCGACATTTGTTCGGAGAAATTGATGAATTCATCAAATCCTTTGATGCCTTTTCCGGCGGTAGTCACCGTGGGCGATTGGGATATGGTGTTTACCCGTACTTTTTTTGCAATACCATAATGGTATCCAAACGAA
>RFQF01000147.1 GCA_009925805.1 Flavobacteriia bacterium
ATTTCTCCTCGGTTCAATTGGTCAAATTGCTGGTATCCGAGTTCCAATTGTTCGTATTGAGCACTTAGCGCCTTAAAAGCTGGAACGTCGCCGTAAGCGGTCTTGTAAGCAGATACCACCTCTTTAAAGACTTCTAAAAAAGCGGGATTCCAGCCCTCAAAACCGGTCATAGGAAAAAGTTCCATAACAAGCACTAAATTCGCTGGGTTGTCCGGATCTTGATTCACAGATTCCACCACAAAATCGGTAATCGGTTTTTTGTTGGAAAGCAACTTCGCATTGAACTCCGCTTCCGTTATGGTTCCTTGTTGAGCGAATAAGGACTGTTGTTTTTCTTGAAACTCCTTGATTTTCAACAGGTATTGATTGATTTTGTTACACCAAGACTCGCCGCTTAACCCGGGGCTTGACGTGAAGGACGCTTTGGTGGTATGCATGTAAATGCTTTCCTGGGGGGAAGGTGTAACAGGTATCGCCTGCTGCTTGTTTTCGCCCAAACGGAGTTGGTAAAATCCAAGTCCCGCAACATTCCCTTGAAAACGAAAATTACCCTGCGCATCGATGTCACCCGACATCACGGTAATCATGCCGTTTTCACTGGGTGTTTCCAAATAAAGTTTCAGCCCACTTCCATCTGTAACGCTTCCTTCTATCGAAAAATTAACAGGCTTTCTCCCCGTATTCGCATCGTCTTGGCAACCGAACACCATCCATAAGATCCCCAGAATGATTCCTAATTTTCGCATGAATCCAAGCTTTTTCGTAATAATTGGTTTGCGGTTTTAGGGTCTACCTTACCGCCAGACACCTTCATGAATTGTCCCATAAAAAACCCAATAAGCTGTTTTTCACCGTTGGAATATCGTGCCACTTCGTTGGGGTTTTCGTCCATAACTTGGCGAACAAATCGCTCAATCGCCGAATCGTCAGACGTTTGAATCAGGTCGTTGGCTTGGGCAATTTCCAAGGCACTTTGGGGATCTTGCAACATCACGGGAAAGATTTTTTGGGCTGCCACAGAATGCGATATTTTACCCGAGGCAATCAATTCAATGAGTTCTGCCAAGCGCGATGCCGTTATGGGGAATTGCTCGATTTCCACCCCTTGTTCGTTCAAGTAAGATTTTACTTCGCCCATCACCCAGTTTGCGGCCATTTTGAAGTGGTGTGTATGTTGGATCAGTTCCTCGTAGTATAAGGCAATAGCCTTTTGATCGGTCAGATTGTATGCATCGTATTCGCTTAATTTTAACGTTTGCGTATATTTCAAATACAACGCGCGGGGCAGGGGAGGCATCTGATGTTGAATTTCCGCAACGGATTCCTGGGAAATAAAAAGCGGTGGAAGGTCAGGTTCTGGAAAATACCGGTAATCGTTAGCCGCTTCCTTGGCCCGCAAAGAAACCGTAAGCCCTTTGAGCGCATCGAATGCTCGGGTTTCTTGGAGAATCGCTTCCCCCAATTCTACTAACTCAATTTGTCGGTTGATTTCGAATTCAATCGCCCGCTGCACGTTGCGCATAGAGTTCATATTCTTAACCTCCACCTTCGTTCCATAGGTAGTCGCGTCTGAAAGCATTACGGAAATATTGGCATCGCAGCGCAGTGACCCCTCTTCCATGTTGCCATCGCAGATATCTAAATAACGCACCAACTTGCGCACTTCCGTAAGGTAATTATATGCTTCGGTGGAGGAAGCGATGTCAGGTTGACTGACAATTTCCAACAAGGGCACGCCCGCACGGTTTAAATCAATGAGCGTATCATAAAGGTCTAAATCGTGGATACTTTTCCCAGCATCTTCCTCCATATGAATGCGTGTCAAACGAATCGCTTTTTCTTGTCCTGACTCGTCGCGGATTATGATTTGACCTCCGGTACAAATAGGGGTTTTGTCTTGGGTAATCTGATACCCTTTGGGAAGGTCGGGATAGAAATAATTTTTCCGCGCAAAATACTGATGGTCTCGGATCGTACACTGACACGCAAGCCCTAGCTTAATGGCAAATTCAACGGTTTTTTCATTCATAACCGGTAAGGTTCCCGGATGCCCTAAGGTAATTGGGCTCACCAAGGAATTGGGGGATTCACCGTAGGCATTGCGGTCCGAAGAGTATGCTTTAGAAGCCGTGAGCATTTGTGCATGGACCTCCAGTCCAATCACTGCTTTATATTTCGAACGTATTGAGGCATCTATCATGTTAGCTTCGCGCAATGAGTTCTTTCATAATGAAGGTCATTTTAGGCTCCTGACGGCTAGCCACCTCCACCACATCCTGATGGGTAACTTGTTGAATTTTACCAGGAACACCCAAATCCGTAATGATGGAAATTGCGAAACAAGGGATATTCATGTGCCGAGCCACGATCACTTCGGGTACGGTGGACATCCCCACAGCGTCGGCGCCAATAGCACGAACGTAGCCATATTCCGCGGGCGTTTCAAGGGTGGGGCCGGTCAGGCCAGCATAGCAACCCACAGCGATTCGAATGCTTCGTTCCTCCGCAATGGTCAAGGCTAATTGGATCATTTCGCGGTCATATGCAACGCTCATATCGGGAAAACGCGGACCTAATTCATCGAGGTTTGGTCCAATGAGTGGATTCCCCGGAAACAGGTTGATGTGGTCGTTCAGGATCATGATTTCTCCTACTTCAAAATCGGGATTTACTCCTCCCGAGGCATTGCTCACAAAAAGACGCTGGATTCCTAATAGCTTCATCACGCGTACCGGAAAAGTAACCTGCTGCAAACTGTATCCTTCATAGAAATGAAAGCGGCCTTGCATGGCCACGACATTTTTTCCGCCAAGTTCTCCGAAAATCAATTTTCCCGAATGCCCTTCCACGGTTGAAACAGGAAAATGGGGAATTTCATCGTAAGGAATAACCTCGAGGGCCTTAATTTCATTGACTAATCCCCCCAAACCCGTACCGAGGATGATTCCTACTTCCGGTTTAAAGTTTGTTTTGGAGGATAAATAAGCGGCTGTTTCTTTAATTTTTTCTAACATATTCATTGATCGTTGTTAAGAATAATGCTTCTCGGTCGAAGGAAATTCCTATCGGTTGCACAAACCAAGGTGCTTTGGATATTTCATCTTTCATGGAACTCAACCTTACGAAGTCTTTTTCGGTAGTAATGATGATGGTTTTTTCAACATCAAAAGTACTAAATTTTTGATGAATTTGGCGCAGATGCGCTAATGTGAATGGAAAATGATCCGGGTATTTAAGGTGGGTCACGGTATAGCTTGCTTCCAGGTGATGTAAGAGCGGTTCAGGATGGGCAATTCCTGTCACCAACAGCACATGATTCGGTGGGTTAACCGGGATTGGTGTCATTTTTTTTAGGGGAAGGTAGCGAATAGAGGAAAAGAAGACGGGTACCCCGTAACGTTGACCTATTTCAACGTATGGTTTTTTGAGTTCCTCGCTCAGGTTGTCAGGACACTTTGTAAATATCAAGGCATCGGCGCGTTTAGCGCCCCTTCGAGCTTCGCGTAAGGAACCTACCGGCATTAAATAATCTCGAAAAAAGGGATGCTCGTATTCACTGACCAATAAGGAGAGTCCTGCACGCACATAACGATGCTGAAATGCGTCGTCCAAAAGCAAGACCTTGGATGCATCGCGTGCTAAGGTGGTTATTGCGTCCTTTCGTTTTTCGCATACATGCACTTCATCGCCGTCTTGAAGGTCTCCATAGTATTGAAGGGCCTCGTCACCCACCTCTTGTGCACTGTGGTGATCCGCCACCCGAAGATGGCCGCGTGTCTTGCGTCCATAGCCGCGAAGGAGCACTTGCACTTCGAAATCTTGCTGAAGATGCGCCATGAGGTAGCGCGTTAAAGGACTTTTTCCCGAACCCCCAACGTTTAAGTTTCCAATGCAAATAGAACGACCGGGAATGGGGTAGGATTTGAGCCAACCCAAATCGAACAGGCGGTTTCTCAAGGCGGTTACGAACCCATAAATTGCCGCAACAGGAAAAAGTAACCCACGGAGCCAATGCATGATTTACTCGACGTCGTTGGAAAAATCTTGATCTTCGGTGTAGTAAAATATGCGAATTACGCAGGTATCGTTTAAAAAATCGATTTTACCCACTTCGAAGCGGTTGATCACGATACCGGTGCGATTTTCTAAATCGCGCTTCAGCGCTTCACGATGTTCGGGAGCTAGTAAATCCACGCGATCGTAGTTGATAATTTTACGCGTTTCATGCCGCATCAACCATACATTTTCCAGCAAAAAGAGGAGCAGTATCACGCTCACATTGATGATCCCCAATTCGATTAAATTGATCTGAAAAGTTCCTTGTGCTATTTCGGTGGTGAGAAGCGCATTGACCACACTCAACCCAATGACCAAAAATAAATAGGTCATTTCTTTTATTCCGATGGTTTCCGTTCGATAACGAATGATTCCAAAAATAGCAAAAAGGCCAAGGCCCATTCCCGTATTGATGTCGAGTTTTTTTAGACTATAACATAAGAAAAAGGTTATGATCCCAATGAGTAAAAAGGTAAATAAATAATCCTTCCGCTTGGTTTTTGGATAGTATAACAAACGTACAATTACAAAAAGGACAGCAAGATTCAAGGCTAAACGAAGACCCAGGTCCATCAATCCGTTGAATTCCCATGAAAATTGGGGATAAGTGCTGGAAGCTACGAACCAAGGCGTAAATAATTTAGGCATAAACATTCAATTTTTTTAAGGATTGCTTTCTCGATTTGAAGCGATTGTATTTAAGGCCAGCGTGGTTCATCAGTTCCATGATCCCAATACAGTATTTACTCAATCTGTTCGGCCGAATTTGGTGTGATTTCATAAGACAATAAAAGGGAGAAAGGCGGTTAATGCGTTCTTGTTTCAATTCTGCAACGACCAAGGTAGGAAATTCTATGGACTCTTCTTTCAAGGTAAACCGTAAATCGTAATCCAAGGTCAATCGTTCGTTCATCGTTTTCCCAATCATGGTAATGCGCTTAAACCCGTTGGAAAGGTTGGCTTGTAGGCCAATTTCGGAAGCTAAGGTTTCGTTGACTAAGTGT
>RFQF01000148.1 GCA_009925805.1 Flavobacteriia bacterium
CAATGTCACGGAAACATGAAAGAAATGAAAGAAACGGCGAAAGTTTGGCCGGTAGAAGAGTTGAATAAAGTAGAAGGAAATATACCACTCACCAAAACTACGCTTACCATGGGGTGGTGTATTGAATGTCATGGAAAGAAAGAAGTGGTGATTGGTGACGGTAGCAATGCGTATTACGACGAAATTCACCAACGTTTGAAGAAAAACAAAAAGCTTTACAAGCAGTACTTAGCCAACGATGGAAAAATCACGGCTAACGAGCTTGGAGGTTGGGAATGTGCTAAATGTCACTATTAATTTATTTTGCATAGATTGGTTATGAGTGTAACGAAAAAATATTGGAAAGGAGTTGATGAGTTAAAACAAACTCCGGAATTCATACAACAAAGAGACCAGGAATTTCCGCATCAAACTTCGTTGGAATCATTTTTAGCCGATGAACAATTGGCTGAAGCTTCCACAGGTAGAAGGGATTTTTTAAAGTTTTTAGGTTTTTCGGTTGCTGCAGCCACTTTAGTAGCTTGTGAGGCCCCGGTAACCAAAGCCGTTCCTTACGTCATTAAACCTGAAAACGTTACTCCTGGGTTAGCGACTTGGTATGCTTCAACGTATTACGATGGACTTTCCTACGCAAGCATTTTGGTTAAAACGCGTGAAGCGCGCCCCATTTTTATTAAGGGTAACGCTGATTTTGGTTTTACGAAAGGAGGAACCAATCCGCAAATCATTGCCTCAGTGTTGGGACTTTATGACGGCGAAAGGTTAAACGGCGTTCGTGAAAAAGGAAACAAGAATAACATCGATGTTTCCAAGGCAGACAAAGCTATTGTAACAGCCCTTTCAAAGGCCAAAGATATCGTTGTTCTTACACCAACGGTAATTAGCCCTTCCATTAAGAAAGCCCTTGACGGGCTATCGATGCGTTACACGGTGAACGGTCAAAGCGCTGTGAAAGTAGTTCAGTATGATTCCATTTCGTATGGAGCCATGCGGAAGGCCAATGAATTGAATTTTGGTGAACCAAGAATTCCATCCTATGACTTTGGCATGGCGAAGACCGTAGTGAGTGTCGGAGCTGATTTCTTAAGCACGTGGTTGCTTTCGAATGAATATGCGGTTCAGTATGGAATCACACGAAACCCGGATGGAGCTTGGATGAGTAAGCATTTCCAATTTGAGTCGATCATGTCAATTACAGGATCGAATGCAGACCACCGAGCCCAAGTTAAACCCTCCCAATACGCCAATGTATTAAATTATATTTTGAAGGGTATTGGAGGGATGCCAAACGGCGACGCTAGTTTAACAGGACAAGCGAAAGAAATAGCCGATGCCGCGATTAAAGCCCTTAGAAAGTCCAACAGCGCGTCGTTGGTGGTTTGCGGTTCCAATGACCTCGGTGAACAATTGTTAGTAAATGCCATCAATCATCAACTGGGAGCCTACGGAACGACTATTGATTTGAGCAACGATGTTAAATTATACCAAGCAAAAGAAGAAGAGGTTGACGCATTGTTTTCCAGAATCATAGGCGGAAAAAGACCGGATGTTTTGATTAATTTAGGATGTAATCCAGTGTATTTATCCTCGAAGGGAGATTCCCTAAAGAAAGGATTGGACAGCATTCCTATGGTCGTTTCAACGTCCCGTTATGCAGATGAGACCTCGTCCAGCGCATCTTTTATTGTTCCAGACCACCACGCTTTGGAGTCTTGGATTGATTATCAACCCAAAGCCAATCATTATGCCATTGCCCAACCGACGATAAGACCCATGGGTGACACCTATGCGCTGTTAGAATCGTTGATGGTTTGGTCCGAAATGGCTCAACGCCAAGGAAAGGACTCCACGGTTGCCTACGACACCCTGAGTGCAGGCAGAATGGATTTTGCCAAATTAGTGCACAACAGCTGCGAAACCATTGATATTGTTCCTTTTGCGGGGGTATTTACGCCAAAGAGTGTAAAATCTGCCGCCAAGTCCGGCGATTGGGAGGTGGTTTTCTACCAAAAAACGGGAATTCGTGATGGCGCCATGTCGAGCAATCCTTGGTTACAAGAATTACCAGACCCAATATCGAAAGTTACTTGGGATAATTACATTACCATGAATCCGGCTCAAATGGAGGAAATGGGCTATGCAACCACCTACGATCAAGAACATGGATTAACCATGGCAAGCATTCAAGTGAATGGCGTTTCGCTCACCCTGCCCGTATATCCCCAACCAGGACAAGCGTTGAATACCGTGGGTGTGGCGCTTGGTTATGGACGAGGAGCGAACGGTGAGGCCATTGGACGAGGAGCCTATCAAACGAAAGAATATGGTGGGTTTGATTTAGATGAGAAAGGAAATAAAAAAGGCATCGGGGTAAATGCCTTTGGATGCTTAACTTCGGCAGGGGGCCATGTTGCTTACAGTGCTCCCGCTACGTTAAAACAAATGGAAGGGGAGTACCCGATCGCCGCTACGCAGATTCATCACACCGTAATGGGACGTGATTCACTCGTCCGCGAAACGGTTTTAGACGTTTATTTAACAAAGGACAAAGAATCGTACAATCCTGCGCACACCTTGCAGCGTTTGAACGAGCACGGACATCACGAGGAGGCTCCGATTGCTGAGTTTGATTTATGGAATGCACACCCGGTGGAGAAAGTAGGCCATAGATGGGGGATGTCCATAGATTTATCTTCATGTATTGGTTGTGGGTCGTGCCTAGTTGCCTGTCAGGCTGAAAATAACGTTCCAGTGGTAGGAAAGGATGAGGTTCGAAGAGGAAGAGAGATGCATTGGTTGCGCTTAGACCGCTATTATGCTTCGGATGTAGAGAGTTCCGTGGGTAAAAAGAAAGAAGATGGAACCTTTAGTTACGCTAAAGCGGAGGTTGCTGCTTTAAATCCTACTGTAGTTCATATGCCTCTAATGTGTCATCATTGCAATCACGCTCCTTGCGAAACGGTTTGTCCCGTGGCAGCAACAACGCACAGTAATGAAGGATTAAACCAAATGACGTACAACCGTTGTATCGGAACACGCTATTGCGCAAATAACTGTCCGTACAAAGTACGCAGATTCAATTGGTTCAATTATCCTTCCTACAAGAAGTTTTCGGAAGTTAACCCCGCACAAGATGATTTGGGCCGAATGGTATTAAATCCAGATGTAACGGTAAGGACTCGGGGAGTAATGGAAAAATGCTCGTTTTGTGTTCAGCGCATTCAAAGCGTGAAATTAGAAGCCAAAAAAGAAGCAAGAATGGTGCAAGATGGCGATTTAAAAACAGCGTGTTCCGAGGCTTGTCCAACCCATGCTATTACTGTAGGCGACTGGAACGATGCTTCTTCCAAAATTTTCCAAAGTGCTGGAGAAAAACGAGCATATCAAGCCCTAGAAGAAGTGGGCGTTAAACCGAACATTTGGTATAAAGTGAAAGTTAGAAACGAAGGATAGAGTTTTTATAGAAAAAGTAAAACTATGCAAAAAGAAGCAGCAATTAGGGAGCCCCTCATTTTAGGTCATAAAACCTTTCATGATGTGACCGAAGACGTTTGTAAACCGATTGAAGATAAGGCTCCACGAATGTGGTATATTTTATTTACAATTGCTTTGATCATTGGATTGTATGGCGTGGGTTCTATATGTTATCTCTTGGGCACCGGTATTGGTGTTTGGGGATTAAACAAAACCATTGGATGGGCCTGGGATATTACAAATTTTGTTTGGTGGGTTGGGATTGGTCACGCAGGAACCCTCATTTCAGCGGTATTGTTGCTATTTCGTCAAAAATGGCGAATGGCGATTAACCGTTCTGCAGAGGCCATGACCATTTTTGCGGTATTCATGGCTGGGACGTTTCCATTGATTCACATGGGGCGTCTTTGGGTTGGCTACTGGGTATTGCCCTTGCCTAACCATTTCGGCTCACTTTGGGTAAATTTTAACTCGCCTCTTTTATGGGACGTTTTTGCGATTTCAACGTATCTTTCGGTTTCGCTCGTATTCTGGTACATTGGCTTGATTCCGGATTTTGCTACAATCCGCGACCGAGCGAAAAAACCTGTGGCAAAGCGCATGTATTCTATTCTCTCCTTTGGTTGGTCGGGAAAGGCGAAACATTGGAACCGCTTCGAATTAGTTTCCTTGGTATTGGCCGGTTTGGCAACGCCCTTGGTGTTCTCTGTGCACTCAATTGTATCCTTCGACTTTGCCACGTCAGTCGTTCCTGGATGGCATACGACTATTTTTCCACCTTATTTTGTAGCAGGGGCGGTGTTCTCGGGCTTTGCCATGGTTCAAACCCTCCTTTTAGTCATGCGTAAGGCAATGAAACTAGAGGCCTACATCCACACCAAGCACGTGGAATACATGAACATTGTAATAATGGTTACTGGATCCATCGTTGGGACCGCCTACATTACCGAATTGTTTATTTCTTGGTATTCCGGAGTTGAGTATGAAGCTTATGCGTTTTTGAACCGAGCAACAGGACCTTATTGGTGGGCCTATTGGTCGATGATGACGTGCAACGTAATTTCTCCGCAATTGATGTGGATTCGAAAACTTCGTCGCAGCCTACTTTTCACTTTTTTCATTTCGATCATTGTAAACATCGGTATGTGGTTTGAGCGATATGTGATTATCGTTACCTCCATTCACAGAGATTACATACCTGCTGCATGGAGTATGCATTACCCGAGCCATATTGATATCGCAGTGTACATAGGAACGATAGGCTTGTTCTTCACCTTTTTTCTGTTGTTTGCTCGATATTTCCCTGTGCTTGCTTTGAATGAAGTGAAAACGATTTTGAAAGGTTCTGGACAATCCTACAAAGAATCGCCTGATTATCATAAACACCACTAAGATTATGTCAGATAAAATAATTTACGCAATGTACGGAGACGATGAGGTGCTTAAATCAAGTGCCAAAAAATTGGTTTCCAACGGAGTAAAGATTGGGGAAGTGTACAGTCCTTTTCCAATACATGGTATTGATCCAATTATCGGCGTGAAAGGAACGCGTTTGGGAATTATGGCCTTTTTG
>RFQF01000149.1 GCA_009925805.1 Flavobacteriia bacterium
TATCGTTTTAGCACCTATCTATGGTCAACCGGCTCTACGGCTTCGCGCATTTTTGTGCAACAACCCGGAACCTACTGGGTAACTGTTACGGATTTCATGGGGAATGTTTCCAAAGACACCATCGTGGTTAAACCTCCCTACGATTTTCACAATCCGTCAACCTCCATACTTTGCCAAGGGCAATCGATGATTTGGACCACTAATTTTCCCACACCGGGTTTTTCGTTTCTTTGGCAAAATGGAAGTACTGCACCAAGTATAACGATTACCCAACCTGGGGCGTATTTTGTGAAAGTAACCGATAATAACGGGTGTTTTGTGCGATCGGATACGCTTCATGTCACCCTCGATAATTACCCCTCCACGGCTTTCCTTGGCGCCGATACTTCGTTGTGTATTGGAAATACCTTGAGTTTGCAAGTCGGAGCGAATGTCACGACCAACTATCTATGGAATGATGGTTCTACGGGTTCAACCTTTACTGTGGTGAATCCTGGGTCTTATTTCGTGGTGCTTACTTCGACCAACATTCACGGTTGCCAGGCCCAAGACACAATCCAGATTTCTGTGGCAGGTCACGCCCCTCAGGTGATACTGACGCCTCCTATCAGCGCATGTACCAACGCACCGATCGTTTTCGGATGCAGCGCCACCGTACCTTTGCCTGGCGTCATTCAAACCGCGCAATGGAATTTTTCTAACGGCGTAAGTCAAACGGGAAGCAACGTTCAATTCTCTGAAACCACTCCGGGAACCTACCTTGGAACCCTTACCGTGACAGCGCAAGATAATTGCAAAACGCAACTGCCGCTTACTTTTACCGTTGTAAATCCACCCAACCTGGGAATATCGCACGTGGGCTTGTGCTCCAATGCTCCGGTGAGTTTTTCTGCCATGGATTCGAGCGGTTTAGGGTTGGTGGATTACGCTTGGAGTTTTGGGCAAGGACTCGGATTCGATACCCTAGCCCATCCGAGCTTTACCTACCAGAGTTCGGGCATGCAGTCTTCCCAATTGATTGCCCAAAGTATTTCAGGTTGTTCGGACACCCTGCAGCATACATTTTCGCTTTTCGCAGCACCAAGCGCAGCCTTTTCTTATTCCAATGTTTGCGAACAAAGCGATATTTTACTCATTAACAGCAGTATTTCCAACGACACTTCCTCTTTGGTTCATTTTCAATGGGATTTCGGCGATTCGATCCATTCTTCCCTTGCACAGCCCTTTCATGCGTTCCATCAAGAAGGTATCTATACCATTACCCTCATCGCGGGTGCAGGGAATTCATGTTCGGATACCGTTACACACACTATAAACGTTCGACCTAAACCTGATCTATCCTGGGTGTTGGGTCCTTCGTGTAAAAATAATTTTACTTCTTTTAAAAGTGTGAGCACGATTCCATCGGGTTCCATCGACAGCACGGCATGGTTGGTAAATCTGCAATTCCCGTTTTCGGGGGATTCTGCTGCGTATTTATTTACGACCCTTGGGGTGCAATACCTTGAATTGCATACGGTTTCCAACCTGGGTTGTTCAAGGGATACCCTCATTCTAGTAACCGTTCATCCAGGGGTCATCAGCGCCTTGGATTATCAACCATTAACGTTAATAGCTGGCGATACGTTGACGCTGATTTCCCAGGCCTTGGGTGCGAGCAATGTCGCATGGTGGTTGAATCAGGTAAGCATCGGGGTGCAGGACACTGTGCAATATGCGGTAAACGATACGCTGAATGGCCAGGAACTTGAAGTTTCGTTGGTGGCTCAAAACGCGTTGGGTTGCTCCGACACCAGCAGTATCATGATTCTTGTAAATGACCGCATCCTTGATTTAGCGGTTAAACAAGTTTTTCATAATGAGATCAACGGTCAGACGGTCGTTGGGGCTGAACTAAGGAATGAAGGTACCATGACCATCAATAAAGCTCAATTGCATTTGTTGTTTTCGGGGACGGAGTTATTTAATTCGCCTTTTAACGATACTCTTTTGCCAGGGAAGAGTTTTTATTATCTTTTTCCAGGGTCGCCTAATTTTTCATCCATGCTACAAAATGAAACGGGGGATTATTTTTGTGTGCGGGGCGAAGTGGAACCCTTTTACCCTTTCCAAGAAGCCAACTTAACAAATAATATTCAATGCGAAGTACTCGAAAATCAAACGTTTGAATTAGGGTTTCCTACCCCGAATCCAGCGAATGAAGAAGTATCGATGACATTGGTGGTGAACGAAGCATCGGATATTACCTTGCAGGTTTTCAATTCCATTGGACAAGAAACCGTGAAAATAATGGAAAATCAACCCTTTCAACCGGGTACCTATCAGCTGTCAATTCCTGTGAATTCATGGGCAATTGGTTGTTATTTTATTCATGCTAACAGCAAGGATATTCATAAAATGTATCAAATGCTAAAAATAACCGATTGAATTAACTAGAAAGTTCGATATTTGTACTGTAAATACACCTATGAAATTCTTTCTTTTTATTCTATGGTTCAGTGTGTTGCAAGTGACTATGCTTCATGCCCAAAAGGAAACCAAGTCCGATAAAATCCTAACGAAATTATCCAAGAAAATAAAAGGGCTAAAAACATTTTATGTGGAATATTCTGCATCGGTTAAAAATGAAGACCTAAGACAAAACGATAGCTATACCGGTAAAGGTTGGGTAAAAAATAATAAGTATTTTGCTACCTATGGAGACAATACCTTGATCAGTAACGGATTAAAAACCTGGTCGATTATAGGAAAAGACAAAGAGGTCTATGAAAGCAATAACAGCGATGAAGAGGAATCGGTTAATCCAAAAAAGCTTATGACTTTGTGGGAAAGTGGTTTCAAAAACAAGTTTATCAAATCCGACAAAATAGGAAACGACGCGGTAGATGTGATTGAACTTTACCCAAAAATACCCGAGAAATCGAACTATACGACCATCACCGTTTACATAGGAAGTGCAGCGAATGAATTGAAAAAAGCCGTTATGAAAACGACCGATGGAACGGTAATGACCTACTCAGTGACCAAGTTTACCTCGAATCCTGAGGTGAAGGATACCAAATTCACGTTTGATAAAAAGAACTACCCTGGGTATAAAGTCATAAAAAACTAGCGTTTCAAAGCTCTATCCATTTCCCGTTGGTCGTCTTTAAGTTTTAAATCATTGCGTTTGTCGTGCAGCTTTTTTCCCACAGCAAAAGCGATTTCCAATTTCACCCAGCCTTTATCGGACAAATATAATTTAAGCGGTATAAGGGTATTACCCTTGATTTTAAGAAACTTTTCAATTCGATTGATTTCTTTTCGATTCAGTAATAATTTGCGGTCGGCTCTTGGGCGATGATTGTTATAGGTGCCGTTTTCATATTCATTAACGAACATATTTCGTATCCAAATCTCGCCTTCATGAAAAATACAGTAAGCTTCCAGAATGCTGGCTTTATTGTTTCGAATGCTTTTAATTTCTGTTCCTGACAGCACGATACCCGCATGAAAAACATCCTCGAGATGGAACTCAAATCGAGCACGTTTATTACGAATGTTTAACTGTGGAGGGGGCATTAAACAAATGTAAGAAAAGCCATTTACAATTGTGTATTTTTGTCGGTATGGAAATTCCTTCAAAATATTTAGAGAAGGCTGCCGAACAGATTGCCACCCTCCCCGGAATTGGAAAACGGACGGCTCTGAGGTTAGCTTTAGAACTTCATAGGAGGAATGCGGACGAGCTTCGCGTTTTTGTTGAAGCGTTGGTTGAATTAAAAACCAAGACCCATGTTTGTGCTATTTGTAGTAATATATCGGATGATCCCAAATGCAGTATTTGTTCGGACGAAAAACGGAACAACTCGCTTATTTGCGTAGTGGAAGACGTTCGCGATATCATGGCCATCGAAAACACCCGAAGTTATAAAGGATCCTATCATGTATTAGGCGGGGTGATTTCACCTATGGATGGCATAGGCCCTAGCGACTTGAACATCGATCGTTTGGTGGAACGATCCTTAAATCCGGAAATAAAGGAAATTATATTTGCCGTCAGCCCTACCATGGAAGGGGATACTACGAATTTTTACCTTTTTAAACGGGTAAATCGACCAGGATTATTAATTACTGCGTTAACGCGAGGAGTTTCGGTGGGGTCGGAATTGCAATTTGCGGATGAATTAACCTTGAGCAGATCCATGGAGCAACGCCAAGAATTTAAATTGGCATTTTAAGCCATTTGCGAACGACAATGTATTTAAAAAAGCGTCCAGAAAAACCAATCAATAGCCCCAATAAGCACCACCCGAAATGGGTTAAATTCCACGTAAGAGAACCATTAAACCGATAATCGGCCATCAGTAAAGCGAGCAAGGTTCCAGCACAAATGGATACCCAGGTGGGATATTCAGTGGCAAGTAGCCGAATCCATTGAAAGGAGGTTTGAGGAGCTTTCCACAATCCGGGTTTTGGAAAAAAAGTGGGGGTTACAGAATGCCATTGCGCATAATCCCTTCCGAATTGCGCGCGTAAAAAAGCACTTTCTCGCTGAATAAGCACAGGAAACAGCATGAGGGAAAGCAGCACCACACCTACAACGAAGGACCATTGGTTGGAAATCAACGCAATTCCCAACCATAGAAGCAGGTTAGCAAAATACAAAGGGTGTTGAATGATGGAATATATGCCTCGTGTGTTTAGGTGCAAGGCCACTTGGTGACTACGGTTTCTACCGGAGCTATGAGGAGCGGCATATCCGAGCGCGAAAATCCGAAGGGACGTTCCTATTCCTACCGCAGCCCCGCCAAAACACTGTAATACCGTATAATTAGGTAGCTCGGTAAGTGGAAACTTTCCGAAAATTGCCACAACAGTCGCGACAAGAATAAACATCAACGGAATTTGACCTCGGTATTTAAAAAAGAAATTCCCAAAACGGTATAGCTTCATGGGGTAAAAGTCCGAAGAAAATTGTAAATTGGCATTAACAACCTACTCATGAAACAGAAATTCGAGCTGCAATACTTGCTAAAAACTTCACCTAATATCCTAGAA
>RFQF01000150.1 GCA_009925805.1 Flavobacteriia bacterium
TTCGGTGCTCGAACACCAAATCATTTCTGTCGGTTGAAGTAACCAACCACCCCTTAGCGGAAACATAGGTAAATAACGAATATGCTCCAACCAAGCCTACTACAATCCATATAAACATTAATTCCATAACCTTACTTTTTTAATTCTGCTTCTAATAATTTTAATTCTTCAGGAAGGATTGGAACAGGGGCGATAACGCCAATTTCAGCAATTTTAACCTCATCGATTAAATCGATAAAATTTTTACAAAGGGCTTTATCATCGGTTTTGACTAAGACTTTCAACGCTTCAGGCTTTCCTTTCAACTGTTCCATCTCACGTGTAAACGTTGTGTCGGCCATTTGTTTTGCTTTTACTTTTTTCACCAAACCTTCCTTGCGTAATAGAACGTAAGAGTTCAAATCGGCTAACACTTTTCTTACTCCAGCGGCACTAAAATCGGTAGATGTAAGTTTGGTAGGACCATTTTCTCCTGGACGCTCGGCAGGATAAAATTCTCCTGTGTAGTAAAATATTTTGTTTTCCGACAATAAAAAAGTGATACCATTATTCAATTTAGGCGCTTTTCCAGGGGGAATGTCATTCACCTTCGCAGGATAAGCTAGGCTCATAACCTTGGGTTTACTAAAGGTAGAAGTTAATACAAAAAAAGTGAGCAACAAGAAGGCAAGATCCACCATTGGGGTCATATCCACCCGTGTAGACGCTTTTTTCGCCCTTTTTTTTCCTTTTTTATCGTGGCCACCACCGCCACTTTCTGCCATTTCTGCCATGGTCCCTGATCTATTTGGTTGGATTAAATTCTGAAGAAGTTACAAAACTCAGGTTATTGAGGTTTAACTCACGAAAAACATCGATGACCTCTTCTGCTTTTTTATATACCGCCTTACCGTCTGCACGAATAATAAATTTTGGCTTGAAATCGTTCGCATCAGGCGCTAATCCTTTTTGTTTCGCTTCGTTGTAAGCCGTTTGACCTGAATTTAATGCAGCTGCGTTGCTGTAGGATATCCAATTTTTCAATTGATTATCTAAAGAATCGAGTGGTACGCCTTTCGTATTGAATGTTTTACGGGCATCTCCTGATAAATCAAGATAGGCAGGAAGTTCTTTCATGGAACAGCCAAATGTTGACATTAAGGAAAACTTTTCGATTTGTTCATCATTCAACGCAACCTGATAAAGACCCATCATGTTTTTCAAGGCCTCTTTTCTCGCTTCCGACCCCGTCAAATTGAAAAACACTTTTCCATCCGAAGCCACCGTAACCATAATCATGTTCTCTGGAATAACCTTTTCACTTACACTTGAAGGGGTCTCCACGGTTACCGGCTCACTTGGGCGAAACGAAGCGGCTAACATAAAGAAGGTCACTAATAGAAATGCCAAGTCCACCATCGGCGTCATATCAATCGCCGGTGAACTTTTGGGTATTTTTAATTTCGGCATAATTTACCTTTGAAAAAAAGCTTAGTTTTTCGAGGAGAAATCCTGAACAATGGTAAAGCTTGCCTCGTCAATGCTATAGGTCATAGAATCAATTTGCGTAGAAAACACATTGTACATAATGATAGCAATAGTGGACGCTGTAATACCAAACGCTGTATTAATGAGTGCTTCAGAGATTCCCGTTGCTAGCGCAGACGTGTCTGGCGAACCATGCGACATGGCCGCAAAGGAACGAATCATCCCTAATACAGTACCAATGAGACCTACCAATGTTGCTATGGTAGCACACGTAGAAAGCACCGTTAAATTTTTGGAAAGCATCGGCAATTCTAACGCTGTAGCTTCTTCCAATTCTTTTTTCAGGGTTTCTAATTTTTGCTCCTTATCCATGGTTTTGTCATTGGAAATGTGCTCGTATTTAATCATCCCTGCTCGCACAACCGCGGCCAAAGAACCTTTTTGCTTGTTACAAGCAGCAATAGCTCCATCAAAATCATTGTTTTGCATGAAATTTTTAATGTTGGCAATAAATCTTGCCGACTTTCCTTTTCCGTTCGCTAACAAGAGTGTTACTAATCGTTCAAGCGAAAAAATAATGATGATAATGTTAATAGCCACAAGACCTGGAACAATAAATCCACCTTTGTAAATCACTCCTAAGAGATTTCCTTCCACGGGTTCTCCACTTGGGTCATTATCTACGAAGTTACTTGGTGCGCCAAAGACATTCTTGTAAATTAAAATTCCAGCAATTAATGCGATTGCCATTGCAAGAAAAGCGACCACCGCTGAAAAACCGCCGAAGGTCTTACTTAAACCATTGTTTTTTGTTTTGCTCATGATGTTTAAATTAAAAATTTTTGGTTGGCCAAATATACAGCAATTTATGAAATGTAAAAGTGAACCAAATAATAAATTAATGTTGCTTAACTAAATAACAAAAAAAAAGCCCTAGATGGGCTTTTAGGAGGTCTCGTCCGGATTCGAACCGGAGTATACGGTTTTGCAGACCGGTGCCTAGCCGCTCGGCCACGAGACCAATCATTGCACAAAAGTACGAATTAGGGTTGATTTTACAAATCCCTTACTGCTTGATCACCCTTGCCGAATAAAAGCGGCCGTTAAGGTTAGCGGATATGTAATAAAGTCCCGGAGCACACGGCTTGTAATCAGAACCACTTCCATCCCAAGTGATCGTTTTTTCGCCAGCGAGCACTTCGCACGATAAATCCTTTACCAACGCTCCTTGGGTATTGTAAATCACTATTTTGTTTCCTGAATTCAAAGCTTCCTCAAAACGAATGGAAAGCGTTCCTTCCGCAAATGGATTTGGAAAAATATTGATTCCTTGATTGTTAAACCCGGGATATTCTTGCAAGCTAGCACTCACCAGTTGACTTAGATCATAATTTTCATCGCCCGCCTGGTACAAGAGGTAATGATAGTAAACAATGAACATTTCATCGGTGGTGTTTTCTCCGAACGTTACGTTAACGGGTGGCGTGTGTGGGTTTTGCGGATTGTTGGTCGTGTTGTCGTACACGCCTTCTCCTTTAACCTTGTACCCTGCAGGAATTTTTTGCAAATGCGAGAAGGTATAAAATCCTTGCCAATGAAAATCCCAATGAGGAACATTGATATGCTTCAAGGTATCGATGTTATTGGGTGCTAAGGCGTACGATTTAATGCTTTTTCCGAGCAGGTGCATGTGCGGGGCTACGGACAAGGCAGAAATCGTTACCGGAATTCCTCCGGTGTTTGGATATTGGGCGGTAAGCGTGGTTACTTGATTTGGAGGAAGGTTGAACGAGTAATTGCCGATGATTGGGTCTGCCTGCACTTGCCGCACCCCGGTAGTTCCTTGGGGATAAAAATGAAAGATTACTTTGGTGCTGTCGAGCATTCCCGCGCTTCCGTTGGGGTAGTGCATGGCAAAGTAGATATTAGCCCCAGGGCTAATATCTACTCCAAGCTTTAAGGGAGCGGCTGATGGGAAAACGAGCGGTCCGGACCCTGGAACATAAGCGGTCAGAAGCTTCGTAGAGGCGGAACTTGGGCTCGAACAAAACCCGCTGGTATTGGTGGACTCAACGCCGTTGTGGTCGATATAGATTAAGGCATGATGAAGAATTTCCATATTCCCTGGCACGACTTCCACGGCTTTAATCGTTCTGGTTTGGGCCAGATTGGTGGGAACAGCAAAACAAACATAATCATCGTATTGGGCGGAGGCATTGGAAACATAATTGGGCATTTTTACCGTTAGATCTCCGTTACCGAGTATGCTACCAAGGTTGTAAACAGGGGGAGGAGGCGTTTGCGCCGCGTTGCCTTCCGGGAAGCCGTTGTTCAACCAATTGAAAAGCGTTGTTTTTTCTGCAGTAGTAAGAGCCCGATCATGCAGATATTGCTGATAGTTGTTGTCCGGTGGCCAGGGGGGCATTTGATGGGTTGCTCCTGGGGAAATGGCGGCATAAATGGCAGCGGCCATGGGTGAGGTTTCCTGGTAGGTCGTGAGTGGGAAAGGCGCAATTCCCCCTTGGTGGTGACACGAAGTACATTTGTTATAGAAAATTGGGGCTACATCATTGCTCCAAGTTTGAGTAAATGCTTGATGGATAATGAGCAAAAGAGCGATGAGGATGAATGCTTTTTTCATAATATGAATGGTTACTTAAATTTCCTCTATAAAATTAGGCGTTTTTAATAAACCCTCCAACGTTTAACTCCTGAATTTCCTGTTTCGAGATGGTATTTAATCGTATAAACACCCGAACTCCAGGAATCCGAGTCAAGCATAATTTGCTTGAAAGGCCCCTTAAAGAAGGCAATTATTCTGCCGGTTTCATCCAGCACAGATAGCTCAACCACGTTGATTTCTGAGACCAATAGGGCCTGGTCCGGGCTAGGGTTGGGATAAAGCTCAATGTTATCGGACACTTGCATTTCCTCCAATCCGAGGATGCAAGTTTCATTGGCCGCATTGCCGTTACAATAGGAGGATGGGTATAAAATTGCTTGTTGCAAAGGGGTATTGGCGACTTGTAGGGGCGCTTCTATACATCCTAATTGGTTTACCATAAAATCGCGAATAAAGTGCTCTGTGGTATCCATGTAGGCGGTATTGCCAATATACGGACAATGACCTGCGCCCGGCAACGTGTAGAAACTGCTCGAAACGTTTACTGCGCAGGCACGCTCATGAAGCATGCGGCTGCCATCTAAATACATCAACGGGGTGCCTGGATTTACGATGCCGCGATTGTATTTTACTGTGCCATCTGCCGTTCCATGCACCGAAACCATGGGGACATCCCCCGCTTGTAGCCAAACATATTTTGCTAATGCTCCGCACAAATTGATAACCCCTTGAATTTGGGTAGAATACCCCGGGTTACCGCTCGAACCCTCAAGCCCTCCTAACTGATTAATTGTATTTTGATTCAGATAGCCTGAGATTTCACATACATTATCCAGATAAGCGACATGCAGTGCCGTAATGGCTCCCGCGGAACTTCCTCCAATATATATGCGGTTGGTATCAATCCGGTAAGTATTTGCCGTTTGTTTGTCTTTATAAA
>RFQF01000016.1 GCA_009925805.1 Flavobacteriia bacterium
CGATCCTTGGTTCTTACGCCAGATGGAAGACCTCATCAAAACGGAGCGGCGGATCGAACAATTCCAGATCGATTCCATTCCTGCAGATTTGCTGTTCGAGGCGAAGCAAAAAGGGTATGCTGACCGACAAATTGCGCACCTGTTACGTTGTTTGGAATCGGCTGTTTATGCAAAGCGTCAGGCATTGGGAATTAACCGGGTGTATAAATTGGTGGATACGTGCGCCGCAGAATTTGAGGCCCATACTCCATATTACTATTCTACCTTTGAATATGAAAATGAAAGCAAAGTAAGCGATCGAAAAAAGGTGGTGGTGTTAGGCTCGGGACCGAATCGCATCGGTCAGGGCATCGAATTCGATTACTCGTGTGTCCACGGTGTGCTGGCTGCCCGGGAATGCGGGTATGAAACCATCATGATTAATTGCAATCCTGAAACCGTTTCTACCGATTTTGATACGGCAGATAAATTGTACTTTGAACCGGTGTTTTGGGAGCACATTTACGACATCATCCAACACGAACAACCGGTTGGCGTAATCGTCCAACTTGGAGGGCAAACTGCCTTGAAACTGGCGGAGAAGTTGCATCGTTACGGAATCCGCATTTTGGGAACGAGCTTTGAAGCGTTGGATTTGGCCGAAGACCGCGGAAGGTTTTCCAAATTGCTTGAACGTTTAGAAATTCCTTTTCCAAAGTACGGGGTGGTCGAAAGTGCCGAACAAGCGCTTACCCTAGCAGAAGACCTTGGCTTTCCTTTGTTGGTTCGGCCCAGTTACGTTTTGGGTGGACAAAAAATGAAAATCGTTATCAATAAAGAGGAATTGGAACATCACGTGGTGGATATTATCAATGAAATGGGATCCAACCAAATTTTATTGGACCACTTCATTGGTGGGGCCATTGAAGCGGAAGCCGATGCCATTTGTGACGGCGAGGACGTGTATATTCTGGGCATTATGCAACATATTGAGCCCGCTGGAATTCATTCTGGAGATTCATACGCCGTTTTGCCTCCCTATAATTTAGGCGATTTCGTCATGACGCAAATCGAGGATATTACCAAGAAAATCGCGTTAGCGCTGGAAACGGTCGGTTTAATCAACATTCAGTTTGCCATTAAAGACGACCAAGTGTTTGTCATCGAGGCGAATCCAAGGGCATCGCGCACAGTGCCGTTTATTGCAAAAGCCTACGATGAACCTTATGTGAATTACGCTACAAAAGTGATGTTAGGCGAGAAGAAAGTGAAGGATTTTGTTTTCAATCCGCGCAGAGAAGGATATGCCATTAAAATCCCGGTGTTCTCCTACGAAAAATTCCCCGACGTTAAAAAAGAGTTAGGGCCTGAAATGAAATCTACGGGGGAAGCCATTCGTTTTATTAAAAATCTTAAAGATCCGTTTTTCACGAAAGTATATTCGAAAAGGAATATGCACCTTTCAAAATAGGCGATGGGAGTCGTTAAGCAAGATGCCTTTCGAACGACCTTAATCGCTTATGTTGGGTTAATTCTTGGGTACCTCAACAAGGCAGTGCTGTTTATTCTTTTGCTCTCAACCGTTGAAATAGGTATCGTTAATTTATTAATTACGAGCGGTTTATTTTTCGCTCAGTTAAGCAACTTAGGAACGGTCTACGTAACATGGCGCTTTTTTCCTTTTTTCAGAAACGAAGCCAAAAAAAATTATGGATTTTTACTGTTGAATTTTTTGGTGGTACTTGTTGGTTCTGCAGTATTTACGGTGCTTTTTTGTGTCTTCCAGCACCCCATTAATGCCTATTTTTCCACCAAATCACCCTTGTTTGTTCAGTATGCCTGGTGGGTTCTGCCCGTAGGAATAGGTCATGTATTTTTTTTACTGTTCGAAAATTACCTGCGTGGATTGTTTAAAAACGTGCTACCGGTATTTCTTCAAGATGTTGTGCTGCGGGTTATTACGACGCTGCTGCTCGTGGTCTATGCAATGAAGGGGTGTTCCTTTGAGGTTTTTCTAGGATTGTTAATGCTGAGTAATTGCTTACCAGCCGTTGTCTTATGGATCTATTTAGTTCGCAAAAAAGAACTAATGTTTTCGCTTAAAAGCATCGCGGTTCCGCGCAGGTTCCGGAGGATTTTGTGGCAGTTTAGTGCGTTTTCTTATATCAATTCGTTGGCTTCCATAGTCGTTATTACGTTGGATGCGCTGATGATCGGGGGAATGATCGGTTTGGCTGCGGTGGGGGTTTATACGACCATGGTGCAGATAACGAGTGCTTTGCTCGTACCCTTTCGCGCAATGACGCGGGTGAGTTCTCCGATTGTTGCGAAGTATTGGAAAGAAAAAAACTTGCAAGGTTTACAAGAAATTTATCAAAAATCCAGCGGGGTGGGATTGTTTATAGGATTACTTTCTTTTCTGGGAGTTTGGCTTCCGGTGAAAGAGCTGTTTTCGTTTTTGCGTCCTGAATTTCAAGCAGGTATTCCTGTATTGTTGTTTTTATTGTTGGGAAGACTGGTGGATATGTATTGCGGTTTGAATGGAATCATTTTCGCAACCTCGAAGAAATATAAGTACGACTTGGGGTTCACTTTGTTTTTGTGTGCAGGGATTTTCATCTTGAATTACACCTTAATCAACGCAGGTTATGGGATTGCGGGGGTAGGTTTTGCTACCGGAATCATTTACGTTTTCTACAACTTAGCCCGTTCCTTTTACATTTTCAAGGCGTATCGTTTGAATCCGTTCCGTCGAAACCATTGGGTGCTTTTCGCTTTGGCGCTCGGGGTTATTTTCATCAAGTATTTGCTGGAGTGGATCTTCCCGCTAAATACAACATCCACTGCTATGCTTCGACTCGTACGAATCGGTGTAATGGAGTTTTTTGTGGGGCTCTTTTTCGTTTTTCCTGTAGTTTATTACGGCGTGGAGCCTGAGGTAGCCGGTTTTGTTAAACGATTTATGACCCGTGTAACAACCAAGCGGATAAAAGTGTAATTTTATTTCATGAATAGTAGATTCTGCTTGTTGATTGTGCTGATTGCCTTGATTTTACCTGAAATGGTCACGGCGCAAGATCGCATGGACATCGATGATTCCTTTGTGATTGAGCTCGGATTACCGAACGGATTTGTGAATGCTCCGTTTAGAAACATTATGCAAGGATTAGTTTATGTTGCTCCCATGTACCAATACACGCTGAAATCCGGACTATGTATGGGGGCGGGGATTCACTATTCCTATTTTAATGTCAATCAATTCAGGATAAACCAAAAAGTTTCGGGCGGAATGCATAACGGGGCAGCCTTTCTGAAATTAGGTTTTGAAAAATTTTGGACTCCGTCTTTAGCTACAGATATCTCGATAAAAGGTGGATTAGTTCAATCGGCTTTCACAACAGACGTATTAAAAACCTTAGGCTATACGTACCAAGCTCGAATGAATAGCAGCATGCGACCGTAAATAGCCGATGAACAGTTTTATCCAACATTTTCTTCAAGAATTTCATTTACCTCTTACCAATCCGGTATTGGTGTTTTCCATCATTTTGTTCATCATTCTCCTCGCGCCAATCGTTCTTCGAAAATTACGCGTTCCAGGGATTATTGGTCTGATTATTTCCGGAATTGTGATTGGTCCCAAAGGGTTAGGAATAATCGGGGAAAACTCCATCGCGGAGGAAGGATGGATTAAGTTATTTTCCACCATTGGTCTGTTGTACATTATGTTCATGGCAGGTTTAGATTTAGATTTGAACCAATTCAAACGCTATTACAAACGGAGCGTTGTTTTCGGAGCGATGACCTTTTTCATTCCTTTGATGTTGGGATTCCCCATTTGTTATTATGGATTGAACCTCTCTCCAATGGCTAGCTTGCTAACGGCCAGTATGTTTTCTACGCACACCCTCGTAGCGTATCCAATGGTCGCCAAGTTCGGATTAACAAAACATCATTCCGTTGCCATTAGTGTGGGGGGAACCATTTTAACCGATACGGCAGTTTTAATCATTTTAGCCATTATCTCCAGTGCATCCAACGGTAATTTGGACTTCGCCTTTTGGATACGATTGATCACTTCGTTGTTATTCTTTTCCTTAATTATGTTCTATTTGCTTCCAAAAATCACCCGTTGGTTTTTGCGAAAATTAGATTCGGAAAAAACTTCCCAGTACATTCTGATATTATCCGTGGTGTTTTTTGCTGCTTTTTTAGCGGAAGTGGCGGGTGTTGAACACATTATTGGTGCCTTCGTTTCCGGGCTGGTATTGAACCGTTTGATTCCTCACAATTCAGCACTGATGAACCGAATCGACTTCATTGGGAATGCGCTGTTTATTCCTGTGTTTCTGATTTTTGTGGGAATGGTGGTGGATTACCGGGCGCTTTTTCAAGGCACTTGGCCGTTAATCATTGCCGGGGTTTTAACGGGGTTTGCGATTTTTTCGAAATGGCTTGCTGCTTGGGTAACCCAACAGATCTACCGAATGTCGGGGCCTGAACGTCGAATGATTTTTGGGTTAAGTACTTCTCATGCGGCCGCCACTTTGGCGATAATCATGGTGGGATATCAAGGTAACATACTGGATCTTAATGTGGTGAACGGAACCATCTTGCTGATTTTAATAACCTGCATGGTCGCTAGTTTCGTCACCGAGAATGCTGGAAAAGAAATGTTGATGCAGCTTGCGGTAAAAGGGGAAGACGAGGTGCTTGAATCTAAATTGCGCAATAAACATTTAGTAGTGGCCATGAATAAATTGGAGGGCAACGAAAAAGTGCTCGAATTTGCTTTGCAAGTTTCTGATCCAAAGGTCATTAATCCCATTTCGGTGGTTAGTGTTTTACCTAATTCCCGACAGGCTCAACAAATTATACACAAGTCCAGGAAGAATTTGGAGGAAATTGTGAAACATTTTTCCGGATATGAAGCGAAATTGAATACCATTGCCACGGTGGATTTGAATATTTCCTCCGGTATTTCGCGTGTCGCCTTAGAGTTGGTAGCCGACGCAGTGATTGTAAATGATTCGAACCGACCTAACTTTTTAAAAATGATTGTGGGTGATGACCGACAGCATTTGATGGAATCTTGTGATAAAACCATTTTTTTCTGTCAGATTGATAAACCCTCCGTGGATTATCATCGACTCATAGTAGTTGCTCCAGCGTACGCTGAATTGGAAAACTATTTTATTTCTTGGGCGGAACGTGTTTTACGTTACAGCAATGAGTTGAAATTAGAATTGCATGCTTTTATGACAGAAAGTTGTTTCGAGCGCTTAATGCGTGTAGGCGAAGCGAATCAAATTGTAACGAAGGCTATATGGCATGAATTAAACCAAAAAGAAGATTTCTTTCATTTAGCTGGGGTTGATAATAACGATCTTATGGTGGTGGTCAGCGCAAGACCTGGATCCATTGCTCATACGGTGGACCAGGAAGCATTTGGACTTAAAATCCTGAAAGCTTATGAAAACAATGACTGGGTATTAATTTATCCTGGGCAAGATGCGGATGTTTCTTACCGAAATTACGAGGATGTATCTGGAGTACCGATTGGGGTTGGTGTAGAAACCTTAACTAAAATAGGAAAAGAGGTGGGGAGTATTTTCAAAAAAGAGTCCTAGGTATATACCTAAGAACATGTAAAAAACTAACGAATAATCCTAGCCACGCGCGAATTGAATAGGTACTATACTTAACGATTTATTTGCCCCGTGAACTACCTGTTTTGATTACTGGAGCTTTTTTCGATGCAGCCGGTTTCGGCGTTTTTGGTACTTTTGGCGCCGCAGATTTTACGTTCTTTGGGCTTTCCGATTTCTTGGTAACGCCTTTTTCTGTGCTCGTTTTTTCAGCCTTTTCAGAAGCTACCTCTTCGGTGCGTTCTTTTTCAGTAGACTCAGCGGGTTCACTCGGGGTTAAGAGCCCTTCCTTCAAGAGTAAGTTATACCATTGAAATACTTTACGGATATCCGATAAATACACGCGTTCAGCATCATAATTCGGCAACAATTCGATGAATAACGAACGCATTTCCGTTTCATCCACCTTGTGACTGATGGATTCTTTCCCTTCGGTGTGGGTATATAATTTCTCAAAAATGGAGGTTAACTTGACGTCTTCCTCATACGTGAAAATGCTGATATCTTCAATGGAGCTGATTTTTTCAGAAGCGAAAGCAGGAAACCGTTTTTTATCCAAGAGGGATTCAACAATCACATTGACTTTGCCTTGGGATACAATTTTAAACAGTCCCGGTCTTCCCGCAATTGAAATAATTCCTTTTAACTCCATGTATCGTTATTCGTCCGCTAAATTAGTAATTTCTTCAACATTACGGTTTTATTTCAGGGATATATTCCCCGAAGGAAACAGCATCTGCTTTTAATTAAGTACCTTTGACACGAATTTAATCGAAAATATGACATTTGAAGCGTTGGGATTGCGTAGTGAGGTGCTGCAGGCAATTAATGAAATAGGGTTTATCAACCCAACACCTATCCAAGAACAAGCCATTCCCCATCTCTTGCAAGAAGACAGCGATTTTGTTGGATTGGCACAAACAGGTACCGGTAAAACAGCGGCTTTTGGTTTGCCTCTTTTGAGTAAGATTAGTCTGGGAAGCCGCGTAGCCGAAGCCATAATTATTTGTCCAACACGCGAGCTTTGCCTTCAAATTACCAACGATTTAAAGAGTTTTGGGAAGTATCTTAAGGTGAACGTTGTGTCAGTTTACGGCGGTGTGGACATTAAAAAACAAATTACCGATATTAAAAAAGGAGTAGATATACTGGTTGCTACCCCTGGAAGATTGATGGACTTAATGAACCGAAAGGTAATTCAACTGGATCAGATTCGCTACGTGGTATTGGATGAAGCGGATGAAATGCTCAACATGGGATTTAAGGAAGATATTGACGACATTCTACGCTATACGCCTTTGGATAAAAATGTTTGGCTTTTCTCGGCAACCATGCCCAAAGAAGTTGCTTCTATAGCCTCAACCTATATGGACAACCCCTTGGAGGTTTCCATTGGTACCAAAAACCAAAGCAATGAGAATATTCAGCACAAGTATTTCGTCGTTTTTGAAAAAGACCGTTACCCGGCCCTTAAGCGCTTGATTGACTTTCATCCAGACATCTATGGGTTAATTTTCTGTAGGACCAAGCATGAAACCGCCAATGTAGCTCAGAAATTGAGCCGGGATGGTTACAATGCCGAGCCTTTACACGGTGATCTATCCCAATCCATGCGGGATATGGTCATGGAACGCTTTCGGAACCGAGAAGTTCAATTGCTGGTCGCAACCGATGTGGCCGCACGAGGCATTGATGTGGACTCCATTAGTCATGTAATTCATTACAATCTACCCGACGATATCGAAAATTATACCCACCGAAGTGGTCGTACTGCACGCGCTGGCAAAAAAGGAGAATCTTTATCGCTCATCACTCAAAAGGAAGTGTTTAAAATTAAAGGAATCGAACGGCAAATTAATACCTCTTTTGTTAAAGGAATGATTCCCAATGCTGCGGAAATTTGTCAAATTCAGTTGACAAAACTCGTACAGAAAGTTACTGCAACTACGATACGCGAAAATGATATAGCGCCTTTTCTACCTGAAACTTACGAGCATTTTAAGGACCTAAATAAAGAAGAGGTGATTAAATTGTTCATTTCCGCAGAGTTCAATCGGTTCATTGAGTATTATGAACGAGCAGGAGACCTAAACGCCTCAGAACGCTCCGATAAATCAGGGAAAAACCAAGAACGCGAAAAAGGAGAACGAAGAAGGGACGAAAATAAAACGCGGTTTTTTATGAATCTCGGAAAACGCGACGGCCTCAATGTAGGAGGGCTTCTACGAACCCTTTGTGACGCAACCGGGTTGAAATCGGGGAATATTGGTCGTATTGATATCATGGCTTCTTTTTCCTTTTTTGATACCGATAATGAACATGTCGACCGAGTTTTGAAAAAAGTGAATGGAGCTACCTTCGAAGGACATACCATCAGCGTCGAAGTTTCGGCTCCTGCAAAAAACACAGGTTCTCCCAAAAAATCGAATTCATTTTCCAAAGAAAGACGAGGTTTCAGTGGACCTCGATCCGAAAAACCTTCCCCGGGTTCTTTTAACAAACGCAGACGATAAAAATTCAACATCATGGAAATTCGCAACATTGCCATCATTGCCCACGTCGACCACGGAAAAACGACCCTCGTGGATAAAATAATAGACGCGGGATCCTTCCTCAATGAACGTGAACGCCCAACCGGTGAACTGATCCTTGATAACAATGACCTGGAACGTGAACGGGGAATCACCATTGTTTCCAAAAACGTTTCGGTTACCTATAAGGGAACTAAAATCAACATCATTGACACCCCAGGTCACGCCGATTTTGGCGGGGAAGTAGAACGGGTGTTAAACATGGCGGATGGAGTATGTTTGCTCGTAGATGCTTTTGAAGGTCCTATGCCGCAGACGCGATTTGTTCTTGGAAAGGCACTTTCGATGGGGATAAAGCCCTTGTTGGTCATCAATAAAGTGGATAAGGAAAATTGTACGCCCGAGGAAGTTCATGAAAAAGTATTTGAATTAATGTTCGAATTAGATGCCACAGAAGAGCAACTGGATTTCCCTACCATCTACGGTTCCGCCAAAAATGGCTGGATGTCGGAAGATTGGAAGCAACCCACCGAGAGCATTGCGCCGCTTCTGGATAGAATTTTGGCCTATTTTAAACCGAAGCCCATTCCCGAAGGAAACACCCAGTTTTTAATTACTTCCTTGGATTATTCAACCTATGTAGGTCGAATAGCCATTGGACGTTTAAGCCGTGGCACCTTGCAAGAAAACCAAACCATTCAACTTTCCAAAAGAGACGGTACGTTGCAACGGCATAAAATCAAAGAAGTCTTTGTTTTTGAGGGCCTTGAACGCAAAAAAGTTACGGAGGTCACTCCCGGAGATATATGTGCATTAACCGGTATTGAAGGATTCGAGATTGGAGATTCGGTATGCGATGACGAGCAACCGGAACCGCTTGCAGCGATTAAGTTGGATGAGCCAACCATGTCCATGCTTTTTACCATCAACGATTCACCGTTCTTTGGTAAAGAAGGGAAATTTGTTACATCGCGCCATATACAAGAGCGATTGATTAAAGAATTAGAGAAAAATTTGGCGCTTCGCGTGATGGAAACCGATAAAGCGGACCGTTGGGTAGTGCACGGTCGAGGGGTATTGCATTTGTCCGTCTTGATTGAAACCATGCGTCGAGAAGGGTATGAACTGCAAGTAGGGCAGCCCCAAGTTATTTTCAAAGAAATCGATGGTCATCGTCATGAACCGGTAGAAGAATTAACCATCGACTTGCCGGAAGAATTTGGGGGGACGGCGGTAGAGGCAGTGTCGAAACGAAAAGGCGAATTAACCTCGATGGAACCCAAAGGAAATCGTATGATAATTCAATTCCTGATTCCTTCTCGAGGCATCATTGGGCTGCGTAGTTATTTGCTCACACAAACGGCAGGGGAGGCTATTGTTACCCATCGCTTCTTAGAATATCAAACGTTCAAAGGAGAAATTCCAGGACGGCAAAACGGTTCCTTGATTTCTTTGGAACAAGGAACGGCTATCCCATATTCCATTAATAACCTTCAGGAACGAGGTCGTTTTTTCATCAATCCCAACGAGGATATCTATGAAGGACAAGTAATTGGGGAAAATGCGAGGGCAGGGGATATGGTGGTTAACGTTACGAAAACGAAAAAACTAACCAACATGCGGGCCTCGGGATCCGATGATAAGGTGAAGATTATACCGGCTAAAATCATGAGCTTGGAAGAAACCTTGGAGTACATTCAACAAGACGAACTCGTGGAAATTACCCCAAAAAATTTGAGAATTCGCAAGATATTCTTAAAAGAATCTGATCGAAGAAGGGGTTCCCGAGATTAGTTAAATCGAATCGTTTTTATGGGATTTACCCTCGAAATGATGTAGCTCGGAACCATTAAGGCGAGGATGCAAACAACGAAAGTTCCAATATTCAGCAACACGATGGTGGTCCAAGAAAGTTCCATAGGCACTTCACTTAAGTAATACACTTCCGGATTTAAGCGAAGAATACCAGTGCTTTTTTGTAAAAAATAAAGCGCCAACGCAGCGATATTTCCAAAGAGTAGGCCTCGAAAAATTAAATATCCTGCTTGAATTAAAAATATCCTTCGAAGGGCAGCATTTCCCGCTCCCATCGTTTTCATAAGTCCAATGAAATTGGACCGCACGATAATCAGAATTAGCAGGGCTGACCCCATGTTAATGATGCCAATCAACAGCATTAACGTGACAATGATTTGAACGTTAATATCTAAAAACGCGAGCCATTTGAAAAGATCCTGTTCCAAATCAAAGATGCTTATCACTTTTACTAATTCCTGTTCTTCCGTGGGAATTAACTCAATGCGTTTCTTTAAGGATTTTAGGGTGTTATCCACTTGGTACCAATCCTTGGTTCGAATCTCGTATCCTGAAATAAAACGCTCAGAAGTACCTGTTCCGCCCTGTAGTTCTATCTTGAAAATACGTTCTTTTTCCTTAGAAATTGGCATATAGTACAAATACGTGTTGTCTGAGGTTGAGAGACTTTCTTTATGAAATTCTGGTTCAGTTACAGCAGTATCACCTACCAACGCAAGGTGAATGCTATGCATGTCGACCTGTGTCAGCTGACCATTATTTAGCTGAAACACCTTAACCGTCAAGGAAGTATCTTGGACATTGGGAGAAACAAGTTGACCACCATAAGTACCAGGTCCTTTACCCCAATCGAAAACTAAGGGCTGGGATTGGCCTTGTAAGGATAAAATGACCGGAATCTTTTGGTTTACCAAGGAATCACCAACTTCTAACTGACCTGAGAGACCCCAATCGTTGAGTTTTTGAATAATACGAATATCACATAGGGCTAATTTAGCATCGTAATCTTCGAATCCTGTTTCATAAATGGCGACCACCTTGAAATTGCGAGTAACAGGGCTGTTTTTACGAAAAGGGCAGAAACTTCGTCATTTAGGGTCAAGTGTAATTGCCGACAGATTTTCGCCGAGAGGATGATCCCATCGGAAGGCTCCCGAGAAGTGAACGAAGGAATGGCACCTGAAATCAGATGTTCCTGAAGAAATGATCGATCAAACGAAGCGTCGATGCCTTTGAAAACCAAGCCAAAAAGATCCTGCACTTTGTTTTTTGCTTGAATCATCCCTGGCTTATAAGCTACTGGATTAAAACCGGCAACATCCGGATGTTCTTGAATCGCATGTTCAACGGCCATAGAACGCTGAATAGGGTCGGCTTCGTAAAAATCCGCATTATTGGCGTTTTGGATGAATAATGGTGCCGAAAAGCCCGTAACTTTTCGACGAATTTCGTTCTTAAAGCCTGTGACCACGGCAAAAGTGAGCAGGTTAACAACAATCGAAAGTGAAATACTAATTACTGCGATCCTTAATATGGGACGGGAAACTTTTATACCTTGCGATTGATTAGGTAAGATGCGTTTAGCTATGAAAAATTCAAACTCCAAGCGTCGGTTTATTTGCATGCAAAAGTACATTAAATTGTGGCATATCTTAGGAATTGTAATCGTATGCAGCATCTCCATTTCAGTATCTAATAGTGCTAAAAAAAATACAATTTCAGGGCCTGTAATTCCAGGGGCATATCGACTGGATCAATACATCGATAGCTTGAAAGGGAAAAATGTGGCCATTGTTGCGAACCCCACTTCCATGCTACAAAAAACCCATCTTGTAGATACGTTATTGTCAAGGGGAATTTCAATCAACAAGATATTTGCCCCAGAACATGGATTTCGTGGGGACGGGGATGCAGGCGAGCACATACATAGTGGGCTCGATGAAAAAACAGGTATTTCGATTGTGTCGTTGTACGGAAATCACAAAAAACCAACTCCCGAGGATCTCCAAGGCATTCAAAGCGTAGTGTTTGATATTCAGGACGTTGGTGTTCGGTTTTATACGTACCTGTCTACCTTGCATTATGTAATGGAGGCTTGCGCAGAGCAACATATTCCTTTGATTGTATTGGATCGCCCTAACCCGAACGGTCATTACCTGGATGGCCCCATACTTCAACCTGAATTTAAATCGTTCGTTGGTCTGCATCCGGTTCCGATAGTGTATGGAATGACGATCGGAGAATATGCTCGAATGATCAACGGAGAAGGTTGGTTGAACTCGGGGGTAAAGTGTCAATTAAGCGTGGTTCCATTGTTGAATTACTCCCATAAATTACCCTACAGTCTTCCTGTTCCTCCATCTCCAAATTTACGTTCTGATTTGTCCATTGCGTTATATCCAAGTTTATGTTTATTTGAAGCGACAACTGTCAGCGTAGGCCGAGGAACCGATAGTCCCTTTGAAATATACGGTCACCCACGTTTCCCGAAAGGAGATTTTGAATTTACCCCAAAAATGCAACCCGGTGCAAAAAACCCCCCTCAATTAAACAAGGTCTGTGGGGGAGTTGATTTACGCAAGGCGATAAAAGTCAGGAATTACGAATTGAATTTAAGCTATCTGACGCATGCGCGCGATTTGTTGGCAGACTCCGCAGTGTTCATCAATCAAAATTCGTTTTTTAACCGCTTGGCTGGCAATTCACAGCTTAAAGAGCAACTGTACAACGGTTGGGGGGCAAAGGAAATACGCGCAAGCTGGGCAAAGGATTTGGAAGCCTTTAAAAAAATTCGAGCGAAATACTTGATTTACCCTTGATTCACTTGGCGTTGACTGATTTCCACATCCTCCTTCATGGATTCCGTGAATTCAACGAGTTTTTGCGTTAGTTCAGGATGTACAATGCTCAGGATGCGAATCGCAAGAATGCCGGCATTTTTTCCCCCGTTTAGGGCTACAGTAGCTACTGGAATCCCCTTAGGCATTTGAAGAATGCTAAGTATACTGTCCCAACCATCCAGCGAATTACTGGATTTAATCGGAACACCAATAACGGGGAGCGTAGTGAGCGATGCAACCATTCCAGGTAAATGGGCAGCTCCTCCCGCACCGGCAATAATGATATGGATTCCTTGATCACGTGCGCTTTTTGCAAAATCCATCATTTTCTCCGGAGTGCGATGTGCTGATACTACTTCGACATGTATTTCAACTCCCATACTCCTTACAAAAGATTCGGCTTCTTGCATAACGGGATAATCGCTGGCGCTTCCCATAATTATAGCGACTTTAGGATTCATGCGCATTTTCCGAGGGTTTTTTGGAGGGCAATTGAGGGGTTACGGCGGATTTTTGGTTGTCTCCATCCCCTGGGGCAGGTGCATTGTTGGATTTATCTCCGGAGCCCCTACCAAAATGAACCGTATTATCAATGCCGGAAAGCGTTTGATCTAAGGGTTCAAGTATCGCTTGTTCTTCCTCCTTCAGGAAGGAACTTAGGTTTAAGTCTTTTTTAACGTCAACGCCCGCTTTTTTGATTTCATCCTTAAGTTCATCGGACGCGTTTCGAATGGAATAGATGGCACGTCCAATGGTTTTTGCAATACTCGGAATACTTTTCGGACCGAAAAAGATCAGAACAATCAAAAATATTAAGACTACTTCGCTGCCTCCAACGTCGTTAAAAAGTAAAAATGGAGTACTCATGAATACTACAAAAATACAACATTATTTCGATTGCATTTTCTCCACTACGTTCATAACCATAGCGTCAGGTAGGAAGGGGCCAAAAACCTTGATGAGCAACGTATAACTGAATTCGCTGATTTTGATACGTTTCCCTTGCATCATTGCCCGGTAACCTTTCATTGCTGTACTGTGCGCATCGGAACCATTCGCAAACATTTTCGAATTACCCATACCAGCCGCTACATCAAACTCCGTTTTAACTGGACCAGGACAAAGCGCTGTAACCGTAATTGGGGTTTTACGCAATTCGTAGGAAGTCGCCTTGGTTAAGGATACGACGAAGGCCTTGGTGGCAAAATACGTGGCTTGCAACGGTCCTGGAATGAATCCTGCAGTGCTTGCCGTATTGAGTATTTTTCCCTCGTTTTGCTTTAGCATTTCAGGTAGATAAGCATGCATGAACCGAGTCAATGCTTGCACGTTCACATCAATCATCATGGCGTCATTTTCCGCAGTACGTTCAGCAAATTTACCCCAACCTCCAAAACCGGCATTATTGAAAAGATAATTGATAAAAATGCCTTCTTGTTGGGTTTGATCAATCACATGGTTGACCCCTTCCAACGTGGAAATATCTGCAGCAACGACCCAAACACGTACCTTAAAACTTTCCTGAAGCTCTTTGGAAAGTTGCTCAAGCCGGTCCAACCTGCGGGCGACCAATACGACGTTGTTTCCTTTTGAGGAATGAATTTTTGCGAGCTCCCAACCAATTCCACTGGAAGCGCCTGTAACCAATCCTGCTTTGATCATAATTTAACGAATTAAATGGACGAAGAAATAACGTATATCTGAATTTAATGGACGTAAAATCACCGTGTAAACACCTTCGGTTAAGTCCTTTCCGTGGCTGTCTTTTCCGTTCCAGTTGTTTAAATAATTGGACGAAGAATAAACTACATCCCCCCAACGGTTCAATACGGTTATTGCCGTATTCGGTTTGAGGGCGTGAATATAAAGTTCATCGTTCATCATGTCGTCGTTCGGTGAAAATACGTTTGGTAAGGTAATTTCATCGTAAATCACGATGAACACGGTAACAGTATCTGTACATCCTTGCGCGTTGGTAACTGTTAGGGTAATAGGGTACGTTCCTGCAGGGAAGCTTGCGCTCCATGGCGATTGATTTATGAGGCTTCCACTATTATTCCATATGGCTGAAACGTAATTCGAGGAGGTGTTGGTGAAGGTTATCGTATCCCCTACGTTCGGAATGGAAGGGGTGTAACTGAAAGAAGCTACAGGGTATGTAGGCGAATTAATGGAATACGTGCTGGATGTGTCGCTGCAACCATTTACATCGCTTACTATCAAGGTGTAGGTTCCACCACCCGGTAAATTGGCAAGATTCAAGGTGTTAAAATTTCCAGGCTGCCAAGTGTAGGTATAATTATTCGTGCCACCCGAAACCTGGATGCCATTAATCGAACCGTTCATCAAACAGGTGGCTTGGGTAACTACGGCTTGACTTTCATTGATTACCACCGCATTGTTTTGCCCAACGTGGAACGTGTAGCTGCTCGTACAGCCATTCCCATCGGTTAAGGTTACTTGATAATTCCCAGCCACCAAACCGGTAATGTTTGGGGTGGCGGCCTGGTTGTTCCACAAATAACTTACCCCAATACTTGGGCTCGTAATTCCAGTAATGGAACCCAAGGATCCGTTGCAGGCCACAGGAGTAATCACCAGTTGGCTTGTATCAATCGTTGGACCTCCGGTGGCACCCACCACAATTCCCGAAATACTATCCATACATCCGTTAACGTCGGTGACATATAGCGAATAAGTACCCGGGGATAAGCCTGTTGGATTCAGAACAAGACTTTGATTCGACCAAGCATACGTGTAAGGAGCATTCCCGCCGGTAATTGCAATACCGCTTATAGAACCGTTGTTTTGCCCGCACAGTGCAGGATTGACTTGAATGGATGTGGTGTCCAAAACGAGCGGCGTATCGCCGGGCACAGTTAGTGGACCCAGGGTATCGGTACAGCCGTTTTGATCGGTAGCCACTAAGGTGTAGTTTCCAGCAGCCACATTGGATAAATTGAGGTTCGTGCTGTTGGAGGGCTGCCAATGATAGGTTAAGCCCTGACCGGATACAGCGATACCCGAGATTGCTCCCGAAGCTTGTCCACAAAAAGCACTGGTATAGGTAACCGCATTACCATTAATGGAAGGACCCTGTACTTGAGGAACGGTGAAAGGAAGCGTACTAGCCGTACAACCGTTCGCATCCGTCACGGTAAGTAGGTAGGAACCCACCGCAAGATTGCTTGCATTTAAGGAAGCACCTCCATTGTTGCTCCATGCATAAGTTAGTCCATTGCCGTAGACGGTGATACCGCTGATGGAACCAAGGGTCCCGTTGCATAGGACAGGGGAAATTTGGAGGTTCGTCGTGTCGATGATAGGACCACTTGTACCATTAATCTGATAAGGGCCTGAGGTAGCTGTACAACCCGCGGCATCACTTACGGTTAAGGTGTATGTCCCCGCAGCAGCATTGGAAAGGTTCAAGGAAGTTCCTCCGTTGTTGGACCAAGCATACGAGTAGGGCAGCGCCCCGCCATTTACACTTAGGCCCGAAATACTTCCTGGGGTTACACAGGTGGCGTTGGTGACCACAGCGTTTCCTGTAATCGTAGGCGCATTACCGACAACAACGGTTACCGGTTTTCGGAATGAACCGGGACAAAGGCTCACGTAATACGTAGTGGTAGTATTAAGGACCGGTGTAGTGAAAGTATTTCCACTGCCGATGGCGATGGTTCCAAAAGGGGTAGCGTACCAAGAAAAGGCACCCGCTGGTGGATTTCCCGAGCTGGAGGCGCTTAGGGTTACACTGCCCGAACCACAAACTGTATCGTTGGCCACCAGAATATCATAAAAGGAAGTATTGTTGGTGGAAATGCCGCTAGCCCCACCTGTGGCGCCATTTTGAGGGAAATTAGGTACAAAGGTAGAATTAGTCGTTCCGGCAATTCCTCCTGTAATTTGCGTAACTGGAGCACCTGAACTAAAAGAAATATACCCACCACCACCACCGCCTCCTGGCCCGTCGGCTTCCATGATGGGGTTTGAAGCAAAAAGACCAACACTTAAGATTTGATTTCCTCCATTTCCTCCTTTAGCCGAAAGGGTAAGGGTATTAGGAAGGGGATTTGCGTTGGAAATATAGATCGTTCCACCTCCTCCAGCACCTCCAGCACCATCATTTCCGAATTTTTGATTGGAGGCCTGAACCGCGGTTTGTCCATTCGGGTTGGCATTAATTCCATTTGCACCATTAGCTTCAATGGTTCCTGATCCAGT
>RFQF01000151.1 GCA_009925805.1 Flavobacteriia bacterium
CTATGGTTTGGGGTAGAACATCGAAACCGGGCCAAGAAACAGCAGTTTTCTTTTGGTTCTATTGCCGAATTTGTGCAAACCATTGGGATTGGTGGACCACGCATTGCACCGAACTTTGGTTTCTTTAAAAAATGGGAAAATCAACGCACCTATGATTTTTACGTTCGAACCTCCATTGGATTTATCAATAAAGATCCTAAAGGGGTTATATGGAACCGCTATCGTTTCGACCCCTTTCATCAAGGAGATATTACCGCATCCATAAGCCATGAATTCGACGTGATTCGCGGATATGATGCGATTACTCAAATTTACCGGCGAAATAATTTCATTCAGTCCAACCAGCTGAAAGTGGGCATTAATTATGAACTGTTCAACGGCTTTTATGCCGGAGCAGAAATCAGTTTCGCAGACCGACAAAGTTTAAAAGATTTTACATTTTTGAAATTAACCGACAATTTTATCCCGAATGACAGCGCGTTAGCTTTTGATCCTTATGTTGCCAGCTTGTTGTCGTTAGAATGCTCGTATGTTCCACAGCAAAAATACATGCGGGAACCTTACCGAAAAGTGGTTTTAGGTTCTGCCTGGCCAACCTTCAGTGTTTATTACAAAAAAGGGGTTAAAAACCTTTTAGGAAGTGCCATCGATTACGATTACCTCAGTTTTGCCATCCAACAGAATTTTAAATTGGGCCTGTTGGGCAACAGCAGCTACCGTATCGCTAGCGGTACTTTTTTAACCTCCAACGAAGTGCGCGAACCAGATCTTCGCTATCAGCGGCGATCAGACCCCATCTGGTTTTCCAATCCGTTATATTCCTTTCAAGGACTCGACACCACCTTACCCACCAAGCGATGGGTGCACGAGGCTCATTTTGTGCACCACGACAACGGCGCTATACTGAATAAAATTCCTTTCATGAAAAAAACGCGGATAGGACTGGTAGTTGGTGCAGGCGCCATGTATGTTCAGGAGCACGATTATCAGCATTATGAAATTTTGGCTGGGTTGGAACGGAATTTCAAGTTATCGCGTCGTCGACTGCGTATCGGCATCTATGGCTGTGCTTCAGACGGTAACAAAACCAATCCTCGCTTTGATTACAAAATTTCCTTTGCCATTCTGGATGATCGAAGCATGAAGTGGAATTTCTAGTCGTTTGTGGAAGGTTTTTTGAATCGAAAGGAAAAAATACTCTTTCGTTGAATCCAAATCAATAAGGCCACTCCCACAGAAATACAGGAATCTGCTACATTCCAAATTGCTGGAAATACGGGCTTTCCTGATAATCCGGGTACCCAGGTTGGCCAATAAGCATCAAACTGGAACATATCCACTACATTTCCAAATAAAAAGCCTTTATTCCGCACTTCTACCGGATAACTGAATCCGTATTGCGAACAATTCATTTTTATACCACTGCCTTCCATTTGATTGAAGGAGTCGCAGGGGTCAAAAGGAAAAATAAAATCGTACACCATGGAATCGAGTAAATTCCCGGTGGCACCCGCCAATATCATGGTAAGGGCGACAAGTTGAAAGGTTCCAATCCCTTTTTTAATTTCCAACAGGATGTAATAGGTAATGCCTCCAATCGCCAATATTCTAAAAACGCTGAGCGCAATTTTTCCCCAAGATGCAGCCCCAAAGGTGGTTCCAAAGGCCATTCCCGGATTTTCGATATAATGCAAGGCAAACCAATGTCCAAGGAGAAAGCGCGTTTCGTTGGGTTGAAATTGGGATTTGATGTAAATCTTGAGGGCTTGATCCATGATTATCAGGCCCAAAACCACCGTGATTAGTATCCAATGTTTCTTGTTCAAAGCTTATTTTGTGCGTTTTTTGCATCAATGCTCATCGTCGCATGAGGAACCAAGCGCAAACGTTCTTTTGGAATGAGCTTACCGCTAACCCGGCAAATGCCGTAGGTTTTATTCTGAATACGCACCAAGGCGGCTTGAAGATTTTGTATAAATTTCTCTTGACGCGCCGCCAATTGAGCCACCTCTTCTCGCGAAAGCGTATCTGATCCATCTTCCATCATGTTGAAGGTTCGGCCAGTATCATCCGTTCCGTGATTATCGCTCAAGGAAAGGGAATTTTTAAGCAAATTGTAATCAACGTGCTGTGCATAGTAGGCTGCAAGAATCAGTGGCCTACTATGCACAGCACGTATTTCTCGATAAAACACCCACGGACGTTGAAATTTCGCTGGGATTGTGGGGTTCCTTTCACCCAAGTTCAAGGGCCCTTGTGGGCTTACTCATCTTGGGGTTCTTTCTACAGCTTTTAGCAGCCATTGTTATTAATTACGTGTTCAATCAAGCCAATTTCCACGAACGAAATAACTACATTCCCTCCCTGTTATACCTTACGTTAGCCGCCGCTTTTGTTGATTTTTATTCATTCAATGGCATTTTCCTAGCTATGATGGGAGTTCTATTGGCGTTTAATCAACTTCTTCAATTGGATCAAAATATCGCCGGAGGAAAATCCCTGTTCAATGCATCCTTTTTATATTGCCTTGCCGCGAGTATTTTTCCACCCTTGTTGCTTGGCCTTCCCATAATTTATTTTATGGGTCTAATCTTTCGCCCGTTTTTCCTTCGTGAATTAGGTTCTTTTCTGCTTGCGATTCTTTTGGTAGGTTTTTACATTTTCGCCTTTCGCACCTATGTTGAACTTCCCGGATTTTGGGAAGATTTTTGGTTGTTTTTTACTCCTAAAAGTTTTTCTACCCACCAAGGAATTTTTCTGGTTTTTTCTACCGTCTTGGCTGTTCTCAGCTTTTGGACTTTAGGAAATAAATGGAATTCATATAGCAACCGAACTAGGAAAGAAATACAAGTCTTGATCGGTTCATTGCTTGTTTTAGGCTCCACCTTTATTTTTAACATTTCAACCGCAGCGGGTATCGCCTTGCCGATTCTGGTTCTATTGGGAACCTTTTCCTTTATTCATCGCAAGTTTCGTCGGATTTCCTACGTGCTCACCTATGCCGCCATTCTGTTTATTTTCACAAAGTTTCTTCTTAAAGTCTAAGCCACGTGCGCTCAAAATAATACCTTTGTAATAAACAATTCATCCTATGAAATTGGGTATTATTACGTTTCCAGGTTCCAACTGCGACCAAGACATGTTGTATGTTTTACAGGAACTTTTAGGCCAGCAGGTGGTTTCCTTGTGGCATAAGGATACGGATTTACAGGGCGTTGATATCGTGGTACTACCCGGAGGATTTTCCTACGGAGACTACCTTCGCTCAGGAGCTATTGCCAAATTTTCGCCCATCATGCAAGAAGTGGTGCGGCACGCATCCAACGGAGGTATTGTCATCGGCATCTGCAACGGATTCCAAATTCTTACCGAGTGCGGTTTGTTGCCTGGAGCGCTCTTGCACAACGAACAACGCACCTTTATTTGCAAAAATTGCTACATCACCCCAACCACTACCTCCAGCATGCTAACCTCAGCCATGCAGCTCGGGGAGGCCTACAAAATACCCATCGCCCATGGCGAAGGCAGGTACTACGCTGACCCATCCACGCTGCAACACTTGCGAGATAACAATCAAATCATTTTTCAATATTGTCGCGCTGACGGAAAAGTAAGCGCAGAATACAACCCTAACGGGTCTTGCTTAAACATTGCAGGAATCACCAACGCAGGTCGAAATGTATTTGGCATGATGCCCCATCCGGAACGCGCATCCGATGCCGACCTCAACAATATCGACGGTCACCTCATCTTTGAATCGCTTTTAACGCTCGCCGTATAATGAATATCTTACTCCTAGGGTCCGGTGGGCGCGAAGCAGCCTTGGCCTGGAAACTCGCTCAAAGTTCCTTACTTGACAACCTGTACATCGCTCCGGGGAATGCTGGAACTCGGCAGTGGGGCAAAAACACCCCCCTAAACCTCCTCGACTTCGATGCCATTAAAGCCTTTGTTCTAGGTCAGAAAATTGATATGGTTGTTGTAGGCCCCGAGGAGCCTTTAGTATTAGGAATCGTTGATTATTTCCAACAATCCCCGGAATTGCGTTCGGTGGGGATTATCGGTCCTTCCAAAGCGGGGGCTCAACTTGAAGGAAGTAAAACGTTCGCAAAAGAATTCATGCAACGGCATAAAATACCCACCGCGAAATTCGCGAGCTTTTCCTTAGCAACATTGCGCGAAGGAATCGCCTTTCTACGGGAAATGAAAGCGCCTTATGTGCTCAAAGCGGACGGCCTGGCCGCCGGAAAAGGAGTGCTCATTTTGAACAATCTGGAAGCAGCCGAAGCAGAATTAACGCACATTTTGCTCGATGAGAAATTTGGAGCCGCCGGAAACCGCGTGGTTATCGAACAATTTTTAACGGGAAAGGAATTGTCCGTTTTTGTTCTGACCGATGGAAGTTCCTTTAAAATACTTCCGGAAGCTAAAGATTACAAGCGCATTGGGGAAAACGATCAAGGACCGAACACCGGAGGTATGGGCGCTGTTTCTCCTGTTCCATTCGCCGATGCGGCTTTTAAAGACAAAATACTCAATCAAATCATTGTACCTACGATTAAAGGATTGCAAACCGAAGGAATCGATTACAAGGGGTTCCTCTTTTTTGGGCTCATAAATGTAAAAGGAGATCCCTACGTTATTGAATATAATTGCCGCATGGGGGACCCCGAAACCGAAGTGGTTGTGCCCCGCATTAAATCCGATTTAGTGGATTTATTGGAGGGTGTGGTGTCCAATACGCTTTCCGAGCGCGACCTTCAATTCACCGAGTTGGCCGCTGCTACGGTTATGATGGTATCCGGAGGATATCCGGATTCATACGAAAAGGACAAAATCATTTATGGATTGAACACCGTGGCGGAATCGCTGGTATTTCATGCTGCTACAAAATATGATGGCCCCAAGGTGCTTACCAATGGCGGACGTGTTTTGACGGTAACATCCTAT
>RFQF01000152.1 GCA_009925805.1 Flavobacteriia bacterium
GGTTCTGAGGCAGATTTCCCTTGATAATGGTCGAAATAACAATGCGAACCCGGCGTCATTACGGCATAATGCCCTTGTTTTGCGGCGGCAATACCTCCTTCGGTACCGCGCCAAGACATCACCACGGCATTGGGTGATAGGCCACCTTCTAAAATCTCATCCCAACCGATCAGTTTGCGCCCCATAGAACTGATATAACGGTCCATTTGACGGATAAAATAACTTTGTAATTCGTGTTCATCCTGGAGTTGGAGTACCTTCATTTTCGCTTGGCATTGCGGGCAGGTTTGCCAACGGGTCTTGGGTACCTCATCGCCGCCAATGTGAATGTAGGGTCCGGGAAATAAAGGAATGACTTCCCCTAAGATGCTTTGTAGAAATAACAAGGTGCTGTCCTTGGTACAGAAGACATCATCGAAAACGCCCCACAAGCCGGGAACATTGTGTGCAATGCCCGTGCACGAAAATTCGGGGTAGGCCGCCAAGGCCGCGCGAGCATGACCTGGCATTTCGATTTCTGGTACCACCATGATGTGTCGCGCCGAAGCATAGTCCACAACCTCCTTGATTTGTGCTTGGGTATAAAAACCTCCATAACGCGTGGTGTCCCAGGTTCGTGGATACGTGGAATAGTGATGTTGAACGGTGCTATCGCGCCAAGCACCAATTTCCGTGAGCTTGGGATAGGATTTGATTTCAATGCGCCAACCTTGGTCATCGGTGAGGTGCCAATGAAACATGTTAAATTTATACATGGACATCAGGTCTAAGAATTTTTTTAATTCCTCTACCGTGAAAAAATGACGCGCAACGTCCACATGCAGCCCGCGCCATTGGAATTTAGGAAAATCCTTCACAAAACACAGAGGAAAACGGATGCTGGAATCCAAGGGTTCCTGCTGCATGAGTTGAAAAAGGGAATGCACCGCGTGAAAGCACGAGGCAGTGCTGGTGTAAGCGATCCGAATTTCCGCTGAAGTAATGCTAATGGAATACGATTCTGGGTAAGCATCCGTTAAGGCTTGAAATCGTATCAACCCCGCTTGAGGGGTGAACGTTAGGTCTTTATCAGGAGAAAGCATGTAGAGTTTGGCAATTTGGGGAATAACGGAAACCAATTCCTGAGGTAAATTCCCTACCTCAAAAGAAAGTTCTCGGGTGGTCAGATATTCCGGAGTACGGCCTAGTAGGGTATAGGTCACTGGAGTGGGTAAAATAGGACAGTCTGCAACTTGAGAAAAAAAAGGAAGCGCCAAAAGCCAAACGCCAAGAAATTCAAGGATACGCATGGCATAAAAGTACGAAAAATAAAAAAGGCCGGAATCCGGCCTAAGTTCAATTTCGGTGACCTAAAGGAAATTTGAGTTTTGTTGTATTCTGCTCTAAAGATTTGCTGAAATGGAGCAGAAAAGTGATGGCAGATTCTGGAACGGAGGAACCGTTATTGCGCGTGTTTTGACGTTTGATCTTTTTGTATTTATACGACATAGGCTTTTTTTTTGGTCGTTAACGCAAGGTTGTTTTGATTATTGCCTCGGACTTTATTTATCTTTATTTTTTATCTTTGTCATTCAACAATCGATACATTATGTCCACGAACATTCTTCCCGGAGTCGCAAGCGGAGACCAAGTTCAAGCGATTTTTCAATTAGCGAAAGCTAAACAATTTGCCCTTCCTGCGGTCAACGTTACCAGTTCCTCCACAGTGAATGCTGTAATAGAAACAGCCGCTAAGGTTAAAGCTCCCGTGATTATTCAATTTTCAAACGGTGGCGCCCATTATTTTGCAGGTAAAGGTCTTTCAAATGCCGATGAAAAGGCAGCAATTGCCGGAGGAATTGCAGGTGCTCACCACGTGCATCACTTGGCCGAGGCTTATGGGGCAACAGTGATTCTTCATACCGACCATTGCGCAAAAAATTTGCTTCCTTGGATGGATGGATTGTTGGATGCTGGAGAGGCTTTTTTCGCACAAACAGGAAAGCCGCTTTACAGTTCGCACATGCTGGATTTGTCGGAAGAACCGCTGCATGAAAACATCGAAATTTGTAAAGAATACTTAACGAGAATGTCCAAAATGGGGATGACCTTGGAAATGGAATTGGGCATTACTGGAGGGGAAGAAGATGGCGTTGACAATTCAGGCGTAGACAGTTCTAAATTGTACACACAACCCGAAGAGGTAGCCTACGCCTACGAGGAGTTGATGAAGATATCACCTCGGTTTACGATTGCAGCAGCCTTTGGGAACGTGCATGGGGTGTATAAACCCGGAAACGTAGTGTTGAAGCCTGAAATTCTTAAGCATTCACAAGATTTCATCCAAGCAAAGTACCAGACGGGAAAGAACCCTGTGGATTTCGTATTCCATGGAGGATCCGGTTCTTCGCTGGAAGAAATTCGCGAAGCGATAGGATACGGTGTGATCAAAATGAACATCGACACCGATTTGCAGTTTGCGTTTACCGAAGGGGTGCGCGACTATGTGGTGAAGCACATCGATTACCTGAAAACCCAAATTGGTAATCCAGAAGGCGACGACAAACCGAATAAAAAATATTACGATCCCAGAAAGTGGATGCGCGACGGCGAGCTCACCTTTGTGAAGCGCCTTGAACAGTCGTTTTCGGATTTAAACAACATCCACACCCTATGAGTTGGTTCAAACGCAGTAAAGAGGGGATAACAACGAAAACAGAAGATAAAAAGGAAACCCCTGACGGATATTGGACCAAGTGCTCCAATTGCAAGACCTTGTTCATTACCGCTGATTTAGCGAAAAATAATTTTGTTTGCGACCGTTGTTCTCACCACGAGCGTGTGGATGCACAGACGTATTTTGAAATGATTTTTGATGAGCAAAAGTTTGTTGAGCTGGATGCCGAAATGAGTTCAGGGGATCCCTTGGGCTTCGAGGATACCAAAAAATACAGCGAACGGGTAACAAACACCCAAAAAGCGACCGGTTTAAAGGATGCGATTCGTACCGCTTACGGAACGTTGGATGGGCAGCCATTGGTGGTAGCCGCCATGGATTTTGGATTCATTGGAGGTTCGATGGGCAGTGTAATGGGCGAAAAGATTTCTCGCGCCATTCAGAAAGCCATCGAGCTCAAGGCAGCGTTCATGATCATTTCTAAATCCGGTGGCGCGCGCATGATGGAGGCGGGGTATTCGCTGATGCAAATGGCTAAAGTTTCGGGCAATTTAGGCTTGCTTTCCGAAGCAAAATTGCCATATATATCCTATTTAACCGATCCCACCACTGGCGGAGTAACCGCTTCATTTGCGATGTTGGGTGATATTAACATTGCAGAACCTGGAGCATTGATCGGTTTCGCAGGACCCCGCGTAGTGAAGGAAACCATTGGACGCGATTTACCGGAAGGATTTCAAACCTCCGAATTTTTGCTTGAACATGGTTTTTTAGACTTTATCATTGACCGCACAGAAATACGGCCTAAACTGAGCCAAGCAATCCGGCTTTTCATGAATTGATGCGTACTTAACAGGTTTACTGGAGCATTCCAAATAACCAAAGCGGTATTTTATTCCCAACGCCATTTTCTACATCAAGAGCGAGGTAGGAATTTGGAACGCCTTTGATTTGTTGGAAGGTTTTGTTCGGACCACCTATTTCGAAAGTATATTTTTCGTCTACCATAAAATCACCAAATTTCGAGGCGCTTACGCGGTGTTTTTGACGCAACTGATTGTAAAAAAAAGTTTCACGAACAGCACCGATGTTTGCTTTTCCTTCAGCAAAATAGTACACAAAGTTGGTGTTTTCCAAGAAAATCTTCTCCGGTTTTTGTAAGTAACTTAGTTTTTCGTTTTCAGTTTTTAACAACTTGATTATTTTGGCTTGGTCCAACAAATCCAACAATCGCAAAATGGTATTTCGGGGCGCCTCCAAACGCTCCGAAAGTTTGGTGATATTGGGTATAAATGGAACAGATTGACTTATTACATAAAGTAGTTTTTTCATGGTTCTAACGGTGTTGTAATTCAGGTCTTCGAATGGTGCAATATCGATATCGATCACGAGATTCAGTGTCTCTGAAAGTTTTTGATAATACATGGTTTTGTTTTCCATGAAAAACGGAAAGTAACCATATTTCAAGTAATTCATGAAATCCCTTTCCATGGAAAATTGTTCTAGTAAATCCACTGCAATTTCATGATGCCTTTCAAGTATCGTTTCTAAATCAAGCGGGGAAAGCGCGATTTTCTTTTCCAGTTGCAAATATTCTCGGAAGGTTAAACCTTGCATTTTATAAACCACAGCTCTTCGAGATAAATCGGCTTGACCCTTTGCTACCTCGAGGATGGACGAACCTGTAGCAATTAGATGGATGTCATCAAAGTCGTCGTACAACTGTTTCAGATCTTTCGACCAGAATCGGTAACGGTGCACTTCGTCCATAAAGAACGCACGATAACCGTTTGCGTATAATTGCTCCACAACCGTTATTAAACGATGATTTTCAAAATACAGATCGTCCAAGCTGAAATAGATTCCTTTCTCGCCAACTTCTTGCAAACGCTGCAATAAAATGGTTGTTTTTCCAACACCTCTGTACCCTAATAAAAGGATAAGACGCTCATTCCATTGCATTTCGCCATAGATTAACCGTTTCCCCTTGCGGCTCACCGATGCTGCTTTTTTGGACGATTTGGCGATTAAAATTTCCATTTACCATTTTTACACAAAGCAAAATTACAAAATGTTTTTTACAAAAAGCAAAATTTCAAAATGGTTTTTACAAAAAGCAAAAATTGAAAATGCTTTTTATAAAAAGCAAAATATAAAAATGCTTTTTTAATAAAGCAAAAATAAAAGATTCACTTAATGGTTAACTTTCGATTTTCCCTTCAGCGTCGGGTTTAAACCCGAC
>RFQF01000153.1 GCA_009925805.1 Flavobacteriia bacterium
GTCATGAGGAAATCTTCGTCCCCTTGATCAAAAATCATTCGCGCTTTCGAGTTTCGGCGATACTGGTTGATAAAAATGTTGCGCATGATGGTGAAAACCCATGCTTTGAAATTGGTATTGGGCGTGTAGTACGTTCGGTAGTTGATCGCTTTTAAAAGCGTTTCTTGCGTTAAATCACGGGCATCTTCACGGTTCTTGGTGAAGTTTTGTGCGAAGGAATACAGATTGCTCTGAATTCCTACCAAGGCTTCGTTGAATTCGATCGTAGACATATTGTTTAATTTTTGTGCTACAAACTTAAACAAAAGTGTTTAACAAAACATCAAAAAGATTCAACAAAATGTAAAAAAAGGTTAAAAAATCTTGAACGGTTTGATTTTCAATGCGTTAAATTTTCACATTTTCAAGCATCACTTGCGTCATGCGGGCCAGGTTGTATTCCGCCGACCAGTGCCAATCTTCCGTGGCATAAGTATCATCAATCGACCGAGGCCATGAGTCGGCAATGCCTTGACGAAAATCCGGCGTGTAGGCTATGGAAAAATTGGGATCATGTTTTTGTATTTCCTCTGCCAATTCTTTCGGTGTAAACGAGATGCCTGCCAAATTATAGGATGATTCGATGCGTAAGTTTTCGCGTGGCGCTTCCATCAGCATAAGCGTAGCCCGAATGGCATCGTCCATGAACATCATGGGCAGGGCGGTATCTTCGCTCAAAAAACAAGAATAACTTCCGCTGCGCTTGGCTTGGTAAAAGATATCTACTGCATAATCCGTCGTGCCCCCACCGGGAGGTGTTTTATAGGATATCAGCCCGGGATAACGCAAGCTCCTGACATCCACGCCGAATTTCGCGTTGTAATATGCGCACCATCGTTCACCCGCCTGTTTGGATATGCCATACACCGTTGAAGGTTCCATGACTGTAAATTGCGGGGTCATGTCCCGCGGTGTCGTGGGGCCAAATACCGCAATGGAACTGGGCCAAAACACCTGCTTCAAATGGCCTTCTTTCGCTAAATCGAGGATGGTAAACAAGCCCTCCATGTTCAGTTTCCACGCAAAATCCGGTTGCTTTTCCGCGGTAGCCGATAACAAGGCCGCCAACAAATACACCACCTCAATTTTCTCGTCGATCACGTATTTCCGAACGGCTTCGCGGTCCATGATATCCAAGGTCACATAGGGACCTTCACCCAAGGCTTCCGGCTTGGAGGTCTTGAGGTCTGACGCAATGATTAGTTCCGAGCCCCATTTCAAGCGAAGTCCAGCCGTTAATTCGGTGCCGATTTGTCCACCAGCCCCAATAATCAGTGTTTTTCTCATTGGGCAAATTTAGCCATCTTGTGCACGAAATGAAACGCTTTTCAAAAAACTCATAAAAATCATTTGTATCTTGCAGGTGCATTGGTATTTTTGTCGTTAATTTTTGAATCATGCCTTTTTACCATAAACTGGGTTCTATTCCGCCGAAACGGCACACCGTCTTTCGACAAGCTAATGGGGCCATTTACCACGAGCAACTGTTTGGAACCGTAGGGTTTGAAGGAATGTCCTCCCTGCTGTACCATGTTCATCCCCCTACGGTGGTCAAAGAAATTCAAGCAAGCATGGCGATTGCACCCGAGATTGCGTTGGAGAAACACATGACAATGTTTTCCCTACAAGGCTTTCAGTTGGACCCCACTGCGGATTTTTTAGCAAGCCGAACCCCCGTCCTGGTAAACTCCGATTGCTACATTGAATTGGCAGCGCCGCAACAATCGATGACCGATTACTTTTACAAGAATGCCGATGCCGATGAGGTCTTGTTCGTTCATAAAGGTAGCGGAACGCTCAAAACCCAGTTGGGAAACATTGATTTTGCCTATGGAGACTACTTGGTGATTCCGCGCGGTATGATTTATCAATTGCATTTCAACGACGAAAATAACCGCTTGTTCATCGTGCAATCGTTCAATCCCGTATACACACCAAAGCGCTACCGCAATTGGTTCGGTCAATTATTGGAACATTCGCCGTATTGTGAGCGCGATATCCGTCCACCGCACGCCCTTGAAACCCACGACCAAGCGGGAGCATTTTTAATTAAAATCAAGAAGCAAGACATTTTATACCACTATGTTTACGAACATCATCCGTTCAATGTCGTAGGATGGGACGGTTTCAATTATCCTTATGCCTTTTCGATCCACGAATTCGAACCCATCACGGGAAGGGTGCATCAACCGCCGCCGGTCCATCAGACCTTCGAAACCTCAGGATTTGTGCTTTGTTCTTTTGTGCCTCGTTTGTACGACTACCACCCCGATTCCATCCCAGCACCTTACAACCATAGCAACATCGACTCGGATGAGGTATTGTATTATGTGGACGGCGATTTCATGAGCCGGAACAACATTCAACAAGGACAAATCACCTTGCACCCAGGGGGTATACCGCACGGCCCGCATCCGGGTGCCTACGAGCGAAGCATTGGAAAAAAAGAAACGCAAGAATTAGCGGTAATGGTGGATACCTTCAAGCCTTTGAAGATTACCAAACAGGCACTGGGTTTGAAAGTGGAGGGGTACGAAAAATCATGGATACATTAACCAAAGCATTAAAGCATGTCAGAAGAAATTAAAAACTTATCCGATTTATCGAATTACGAGTACGGACTTCAAAAGATTTTTCAAGAGGCGGAAGATTTTCTCCCGCTGTTGGGCACCGATTATGTGGAATTGTATGTAGGGAATGCAAAGCAATCTGCGCATTTCTACAAAACGGCTTTTGGATTTCAATCGGAGGCCTATGCAGGATTAGAAACGGGCATGAAGGACCGCGTATCTTATGTGTTGAAGCAAGATAAAATTCGTTTGGTGCTCACGACACCGTTGAATGAAGGGGGAGAATTGAATGCCCACATTGTAAAGCATGGCGATGGCGTAAAGGTCGTTGCGCTGTGGGTAGAAGATGCCACGAAAGCATACGAAGAAACCATGGCACGCGGGGCGGTTTCGTATATGGAACCTACACGCAAGGAGGATGCGCACGGATATGTGGTGCGTTCGGGGATCTATACGTACGGAGAGACGGTGCATATTTTTGTAGAACGCAAGAACTACCACGGGGTATTTTTACCGGGCTATAAAGCGTGGACTTCGCACTACAACCCTGCGCCGGTGGGTTTAAAATTCATCGACCACATGGTGGGAAATGTGGGTTGGAACGAAATGAATACCTGGGTGGAGTTTTATGGAAAAGTGATGGGCTTTGCCCAGATTGTATCCTTCGATGACAAAGACATATCCACGGATTATACGGCTTTGATGTCCAAGGTGATGAGTAACGGCAACGGACGCATTAAATTTCCCATCAACGAGCCAGCAGAAGGGAAGAAAAAATCGCAAATCGAGGAATACTTGGATTTCTACCAAGGGCCGGGTGTGCAGCACATCGCGGTAGCTACGGACGATATTGTGGCAACGGTAACCGCTATGCGGCAACGTGGGGTGGAGTTTTTATACGTGCCCGAAACGTACTACGACGACCTGTTGGAAAGGGTAGGGGCCATCGACGAGGACGTGGAAACGTTGAAGCAGCACGGAATATTGATTGACCGCGACGACGAAGGCTATTTGTTGCAATTATTTACGAAGCCAGTGGTTGACCGTCCAACCTTGTTTTTTGAAATCATTCAGCGAAAAGGGGCTCAGTCCTTTGGTAAAGGAAACTTCAAAGCCTTGTTTGAAGCCATAGAAAGAGAACAAGAGAATCGAGGGACGTTATAATATTCCCTTCATTACGAAACGACAACAATACTAAATCGTCATAATATCCTTTTCCTTCGCCTCCAGTATGTCGTCAATTTTTTTGATGTAGCTGTTGGTAATTTGCTGCACTTCGTCCTCCGCACCTTTGGCCATGTCCTCGGAAAGCCCATCGCTTTTCAGGTCCTTGATCATGTCCATGGCATCTTTGCGGTGGTTGCGCACACCCACTTTGGCATGTTCGCCTTCTGTTTTGGAACGTTTTACCAGCTCCCTTCTTCGTTCTTCGGTAAGAAGCGGCACCGCAATCATCAATTGTTCCCCATTGTTTTGCGGATTAAGGCCCAAATTCGCGTTGATGATACCCTTCGCGATTTCGTTTAGCATGGATTTTTCCCACGGTTGCACCACAATCGTTCGCGCATCGATGGTGTTCACGTTGGCTACTTGTTGCAGGGGTGTCATGGAACCGTAATATTCCACCATCACGCCGTTTAACATGGCCGGTGTGGCCTTGCCTGCACGGACTTTTGTGAGTTCGTTTTCTAAGTGCGCTAAGGTTTTGTCGTTCGAGGCTTTGAACTCGTCAAATACTAAATCTAACTCTTCGGTCATAGTTTAATTATGTACTATTGTTCCTATTTGTTTATCTTCCATTACCTGTTTCAAATTCCCAGGGGTGTCCATGTCAAAGACAATAATCGGCAAATCGTTTTCTTTACACAAGGTAAAAGCCGTGAGGTCCATCACGTTCAATCCTTTCTCATACACATCGTTAAAGGTGATTTCATCGTATTTCGTAGCACTCGGATCTTTGAAGGGATCGGCGGTGTAAATGCCATCTACGCGGGTGCCTTTTAAAATCACATCTGCATTGATTTCGATGGCGCGCAGCGACGCTGCTGAATCCGTCGTAAAATAAGGGTTTCCGGTGCCTGCCCCGAAAATGACAATTCGTCCTTTTTCCAAATGGCGCACCGCTCTTCTTCGGATGAAGGGTTCCGCGATGGCTTTCATTTCAATGGCGGATAACAAACGCGTGGGAATATCCACAGATTCAAGGGCTGCCTGCAAGGCCATGGAATTGATCATGGTTGCGAGCATAC
>RFQF01000154.1 GCA_009925805.1 Flavobacteriia bacterium
ATTTTATATTTTTTTGATTAGATGGAACATTTCCAGCAATGACTGGTGCAGCTTTTGTACCAAGTCCTGTTCCAGTTTCTTTTCCAGATAATACCATATAAATATTTTTTAATTCAGCTACCGTATCACCAGTATTTTTTGCAATAACTGCTTCAGATGGTAAAATTCACCTTACAGAAACTGCGACCAAATTATTAAATGGATAATCGTTGTTCAAATTTTTTGAAACTTGTCTATCTTTACTTGGGTAACAAATTATTAATTAATCTATATGAAAAAGATCATCATCTTTTCGATGTTGCTTATTGGTGGACAGCACCTCGCTCAAGGGAATTTACAATTCAACCAGGTATTGACTTTTACCGGTATGTCTACAACAAATCCTTACACTGTCGGAACGGTACCTGTCGGAAAGGTATGGAAAATTGAGAATTTTGCCTCTGAGCGAAACTCATATCCTGCTAACATATCATTTGTTTGTAGCAATATAGCATCTAATGCCTACTTATTAAACATACCATACCCACCTAATCAATTAAAATCCGATGGTCCGATTTGGCTAAAAGCTGGTGACTATATTCAAATTATCAACTCATCCGCAGGATACCCATCCAATTTTTTCTTCTCCATCCTGGAGTTCAATATCGTCCCGTAAACTACCCCACCATCTGGTTGCAACCACGAAGGTCGGCGTCGTTCATGCGGCCTTCCAGGATAAAGCCCCCCGGCACACTGCGCCCCACATCCTCGGTGGCAATGAAACTGCAGCTATTCAGGTTCGCCAAATCGATCACATTGATGGCTCCGCGCTGCCCCTCCGGTACCCGCGCCATGGGGTCACTTGTATCGCGCAACACCACGCGCATCCACGGCGGGGTATGAAAGACTAAATCTGGGCCGCAATACCCCTGCGAAAGCAATTCCGTCATGCCGTATTCCGAATGAATCTCAGCGGTTTTTAGACCACGCTCCAAGGCTGCATGCAATTCAGGTTTCGTAAGCTCCTGCCGCCGGCCTTTCATGCCCCCTGTTTCCACCACCAAGGCTTGCGAAAAATCCTTGCCCTGCTCGGCTAAATCCAACAAGGCATACGACACCCCGAACAGCATGCATTTTCTCCCCGAAGCGATGGTCTGCACATACCGCTCATGCACCTGGTCCATGGCGTCGAGCAAAAAACCCGAGGCGGGATGATTGGTTTGTTGTATCAAGCCTTCCACCATATACACCAAGCTCGAGTGACCTTGTTCCACGTAATTCGGCAGCAAGGCCAAGATGACCCATTCCTTCGGTTCCCCAAAATAATGCTCGAAACCAAGGGTATAACTTTGTTCATACACCGCGGGCTGTGTTACCACATGCTTACTCCTTCCCTGCGCACCCGTTCCGCTGCTCAAAAAGACCAAGGGTTCGGTTGGAATTGCTTCGGACACGATATCGAATGCTTTAAAAAAACGAATAGGAAGAAAAGGTATTTCCTCAAAAACAGTGATCGTATCCGTTCGCATCAACGAGCAAAATTGGCGGTACACCGCGTTGTTTCGTTGCTGAAATTGCGCGATTTCCAAGGCCATCGCCCGAAATGCCTCATCCGTCTTGATATCAAAAATGCGTGAAGCTCGAATCATGCTTCAAAGGTAAGCAGTTCCTGCGGAATGCAGGGTTTTACCTACCTTTGAACTTTCAATCCCATGATGTGTTTGTAGTTTATGAAAAAGACCTGTGTCCTCCTCCTTCAACTAGGTACGCCCGATAGCCCGAAAACCTCTGACGTGCGACGTTATCTCTCCGAATTTTTGAACGACCCCCGCGTTATCGATATCCCGGCATTGCTTCGAGTGATTTTGGTCAACGGCATCATTGTGCCCTTTCGGGCGCCGAAATCGGCGAAAATCTACAAGGAACTTTGGGAATTGAGCGGCGGTATGTCGCCCCTGCTCACCCACACGCAAAACGTGACCCGCTTGTTGCAGGAAGAATACAACACCGACGAGGTGACCGTGGAATTTGCCATGCGCTATCAAAACCCTTCCATGGATTCGGTCATGGAACGCATCCGCCAGGCGAACTACGACCGCATCGTGCTGTTCCCGCTTTTTCCGCAATATGCCAGCGCCTCTTCCGGTTCCGCCATGGAAAAAGCCATGCGCATAATTGCATCTTGGTGGGTCATTCCCGAAGTGATCGTGGCTGGGCAATTTTACGACAATCCGCTCTACATCGATAGCGTTGTGGAAAATGCGAAGGCCTTCGACATCGATTCCTACGACCACATCCTTTTTTCCTACCACGGCTTGCCGGAACGACAGGTGGATAAAGTGTATGAGGGACGTGACCTATGTGGAGATCAGCCGTGTGAAACCGAACTCAACGACAAAAACAAAATGTGCTACAAAGCTACATGCTACGCCACCACCCGACTGATTGTAGAAAAATTGGGACTTCGCGAAGGACAATATACGGTTTGCTTTCAGTCGCGCCTAGACAAAAAATGGCTGGAGCCTTTTTCTGATAAAATCGTGGAGGAACACGCGAAGAAGGGCGCCAAGAGCTTGTTGGTGTTCAGTCCTGCGTTTGTGGCCGATTGCCTGGAAACCTTGATCGAGATCGGGAGCGAATACCAAGAGATTTTTGAAAAACATGGTGGCCACAAGGTGGACCTCGTACCCAGCAACAATTCCAATCCCTTGTTCATTCAAGCCTTGAAACACCAGTTAAAGGGTCTGGGCGTTTAGTTTTATTTCCTTTATTTATCCGTATTTTTGCACTGAAAAATTATACTATGAACAACACCTCTGAAAAATTAACGTACAAAGTAAAAGACATCACGCTTGCCGAATGGGGGCGTAAAGAAATTAAATTGGCCGAAGCCGAGATGCCAGGACTGATGGCGCTTCGTGCGGAATACGGGCAATCCAAGCCCTTGGCCGGCGCACGCATCGCAGGATGCTTGCACATGACCATTCAAACCGCAGTACTTATCGAAACCTTGGTGGAATTAGGTGCCGAAGTGAGCTGGTCTTCTTGCAACATTTTCTCTACCCAAGACCACGCCGCAGCAGCCATTGCAGCAGCAGGAATTCCGGTATATGCATGGAAAGGCATGAACGAAGAAGAATTCGATTGGTGCATTGAGCAAACAATTTTTGCGTTCGAAGGCGGACAACCCCTCAACATGATTTTGGACGATGGTGGCGATTTGACCAACATGGTATTCGACCACTATCCTGAACTCACCGCTGGAATCAAAGGACTTTCCGAAGAAACCACCACGGGGGTACATCGTTTGTACGAACGCAAGAAAAACGGAACCCTGGTGATGCCGGCGATCAACGTGAACGATTCCGTGACCAAATCAAAATTCGATAACAAGTACGGATGTAAAGAATCTTTGGTGGATGCGATTCGTCGTGCGACCGACATCATGATGGCCGGTAAAGTTGCCGTGGTGTGCGGTTATGGCGACGTGGGTAAAGGTTCGGCAGCCTCGCTTCAAGGAGCAGGTGCGCGCGTAATCGTTACGGAAATCGACCCAATTTGTGCGCTTCAAGCAGCGATGGATGGATTCGATGTAAAACGATTAGATACGGTAATTGGCTTAGCGGACATTATTGTAACGGCCACCGGAAATAAATCCATTGTAACCGGCAAGCATTTCGAAGCGATGAAAGACAAAGCCATCGTGTGCAACATCGGACACTTCGATAACGAAATCGACATGGCTTGGTTGAACAGCCACTACGGAAGCACGAAAATGGAAATCAAACCGCAGGTGGATTTGTACAACATCAAGGGAAATGACATCCTCGTTTTGGCAGAAGGTCGTTTGGTGAATTTAGGGTGCGCGACTGGGCATCCATCATTTGTGATGTCGAATTCCTTCACCAACCAAACCTTGGCGCAATTGGAGTTATGGCATAACGCCGACAAGTACGAAAACGACGTGTACACCTTACCAAAACATTTGGACGAAAAAGTAGCGCGTCTGCATTTATCCAAAATTGGCGTGGAATTGGAAGAACTTTCCGAGGAGCAAGCCGCCTACATTGGTGTGGAAGTGAAAGGACCGTTTAAGACGGATCATTACCGCTACTAGGATTAAGATTATATTTAAAAAGCGGCCGAGGCCGCTTTTTTTGTTCCCGTTCCGCGGGATGGCAAATCCCGAGGAACGGGGTTTAATACGTCAAAATCTCTTGCAAACACGTATGGATTTGCTTCAACTCAGCTTTCGAAATCGCACCCATCCGCCGAACGAGTCGTGTCTTGGACACGGAACGCACGTGCAAGGTAAGCGCCTCTGAAATTTCTGTCAACCCATTGCTTGCCGATGGATCAAGGATCAAATTCCCGTGATAGCGTTTGAGTTTTGTGGTGAGCGGCACGCAAATCACCACGTTGGTGTGCGCGTTGAGTAAATTCCCGCTTACAATCACCAAAGGACGGTAACCTGCCTGATCGCTCCCCAGCACGGGATTCAAATCCGCATACCAAATCTCCCCCTGTTTCATTCCTCCTCCAACTGCGTGAAGTAATCTACCATGCCCTCTTCAGCCAGCATTTGGAGATCGGTGTCCGATGCCATTTGCTTGTAGGATTTCAGATAAGCCGCACGATTCAGCTGCTCAAGATAGATGCGAAGCGCCCGCTCTATTAGCGTGTTTTTGGGAACTGAAAGCTCTTTGGCCTTGAGCGCCAGCGCCTGCAGGAGATCTTCTGGAAGTGAACTGGTGAAGGTTGACATAATTTTATAATATATTTATGAAATACAAATATAATAAATAATTACAATTTGAATT
>RFQF01000155.1 GCA_009925805.1 Flavobacteriia bacterium
GCTGCAACGGCCTTGCTCGCGCATTGAGGAACATTAACTACCCCCCCCATATTCATGGCGTCGGTAACGATGAGTCCTTGAAACTTGAGTTCATTTTTTAATAAATCCGTTACAATGGCTTTTGAACAGGTTGAAGGCAAACCTTTGGTATCGTATTTTGCGTTGTTTTTTACGGCGATATGTGCCACCATAATGGACAACACGCCGTTCGCAATGAGGGGAGGGTAGTTCTTTACCTCTTGGAGTTCACCGTCAAGGGTTTGGAGGGATGTGTGAGTATCTCCTTTCACTAAGCCGTGTCCGGGAAAATGTTTGGCGGTCGCAATGATTCCCTCGTTTTGTGTGGTTTGAATAAAGGCGTTCGACCACGGGATTAACTGTTCAGGTTTACTTCCAAAACCTCGATAACCAACCGTTGCGTTTCCTGCAACATCAACCACTGGTGCGAAGTTATAGTTGATGCCAATGCTGTTCAATATCGTGGAAATATGAGCGGCCGTTGAAATCACCTCGTCCAGCGAATTGATCTCTGAAGCTTTTTTAACGAGTGCCGACTCGGCAATTTTTCGGTTCACCAGACTGGGTTCTGCATCTGCGCTGTAAAGGAAAGGCAGATTCCCTTTAACCCGGTTCAACGAATCGAACTGTTGAATCCATTGGGTAAATTCGTTTTGGGTTCCATTGAGCATTAATACTCCCCCAATAATTCGTTGGGAAAGGTGTTTTAGAATTGTGGATTGGGTTTGACCGTATTTTCCCACGGCGGGCATAATTAATTGAGCAACAATGGCTGTATCGTCTAATTGAGCAAACACATCGTCTACCGCCTTTGAAAGACTGACATCTTTACCCAAATAATCACCAAGTTGAAATTTTTGTTCCGTTGGAAGTGTAGGTGTGGGAGCAGTTCGCGGCCGAGGTTTGGATTCTTGAGAACAGGCGGTTATCACAAAGAACCCAACGAAGGAACAAATCATCGATAGTTTTCTCATAACATTTATTTCAAAGGTACAAATAGGAGGTATGTTCGTTGGTTTATACAAGCTAAATTATCAACATTCAATCGTAGGCATCTCAAAACGCTGAATTATTCGTGTTTTAACGTTAGTTGAATGGATTGCACTAAACGATGCCGGCGGTACAACTCCTCCATGTAGTAGTTGGACTTCTTTTTTCTTAAAACCCTTTTCGTACTTATTCCGAACGTCAGGAACCCTACGATTCGAATGATCAGCGAGATTCGGGGAGAAAAGGCTAAGTCTAAGGGTTGGATAGATATAAGATCCTCATTGATTTCTTGGTTAAGATGCAGCGTCAAGGCAAATTCCTTAATAGATTCAAACAAGGAACTGTACTTTTCAAGCGGTTCGAAATCAAAATTCTTGGTTTTCAAAAACCGAGTATATTGGAACTCTTCGTCGGTAAAATTTCGAAATAAACCTTCCAGTGTCATAACCCTATCATCGCACAAAAATAACAAAACATGGGAATGCACCAATAAAATGGACTTGGTTGTCTATTTTTGCATGCATGAAGACGAAGTCAATCCGAAAAAATAAGGTGAATGTGGTTACCATGGGGTGTTCAAAAAATACCTATGATTCGGAAATCCTAATGGCACAATTAAAAGCCAATCATTTTGAGGTGCATCACGAAAGCCAAGAGCAATCGGAAATCGTGATTATTAATACCTGCGGTTTTATCGATAACGCCAAACAAGAGTCCATAGATGCGATCCTGCAATTCGTAGATGCAAAGCAACAAGGTATCGTGGATAAAGTATATGTAACAGGTTGTCTTTCTGAACGCTACCGAACAGATTTGGAACGAGAGATTCCGGAGGTTGATGCTTATTTTGGAACGCGGGAGTTGCCGCGCTTGTTGAAAACGCTTAAAGCCGACTATAAACATGAATTGGTAGGCGAACGCTTGTTGACTACCCCAAACCATTACGCATACTTCAAGATTGCCGAGGGATGTGATCGACCTTGCGCGTTCTGTGCTATTCCCTTAATGCGCGGAAAGCATGTTTCAACACCTATGGATCAATTGGTAATGCAGGCAGTACAATTAGCCAAGCAGGGTGTCAAAGAATTGTTGCTAATAGCTCAAGATTTGACCTATTATGGCTTGGATATTTACAAGAAACGATCGTTGGCTGAGTTGGTAACTCGACTTTCCGACGTGGAAGGGATTGAATGGATTCGTTTACATTACGCCTTTCCCGCCGGTTTTCCCATGGATGTGCTTGACGTGATGCGTGAACGAGCCAATGTGTGCAATTATTTAGATATTCCGCTACAACATGGGTCTACTTCAATGCTTCAAGCGATGCGAAGGGGAATAACCCGTGAAAAAACCGAGGAATTATTGGATGCCATTCGTCAGAAGGTTCCGGGAATTGCGCTAAGGACAACTCTAATCGCTGGCTTTCCAGGTGAAACCGAACAGGATTTCGAAGAAATGATGGGATTTGTCGAGCGGAGCCGGTTCGATCGATTGGGGATATTTACCTACTCCCATGAGGAAAACACCCATGCATATTCTATGACCGATGATGTGTCAGATGCCTTAAAGCAACAACGTGCCGATGCGGTTATGGAGTTACAATCGGGCATTAGCTATGAATTGAATCAAGCAAAAATCGGAAACACCTATAAAACCCTATTTGATCGCGTGGAAGGGGATTATTTTATAGGGAGAACGGAGTTTGATTCTCCGGAGGTAGATAATGAAGTGCGTGTAACACGGAGCCCCGATGTATATGTACCTATGGGTGATTTTTCTCGAGTGAAGATCACCTCAGCAGATCATTATGATTTGTTGGGTGAAATAGTTTGATTAACTTAGAGAAAAATTTTTACCATGAAAATTCAGTGGACTGTAGCTTTTGCCCTAGTGGTCTTTACGATGAATTTCGCATTTGCTCAGCCGGCATCTCCGCTTACGGTGATTGATGCATCGAGTCCTAATGCATGTGACGGTTCGGCATCTATTACAAATCCCAACAATGTAATTACGAATACCATTGTCTGGTATTCCGGAAATGGGGCCATTTTGGCACAGGGGGTAACTTCAGTTTCGAATTTATGTGCCGGATCCTATGGGGTATACTACATGACCGTTATTGATTCCGTAATGGCTACTTTTGTGATTTCAGGTAATCCGTGCAATGGATTACAGGTAAATGTCAGCGGAACGCCTGCCACTTCCCCTTTGGCTTATGATGGTTCTGCCACAGTAACAGCCCTCGGAGGTGTTGCTCCTTATGCTTTTTCTTGGAGTAATGGCGCTACGACCAGTACGATTTCAGGTCTTGGGGTAGGTGTATACAGTTGTTGTGTCACCGACATAAATGGTTGCATGACTTGCGATAGTTTTACCGTGACAGCCACAGTGAATCCTGGAAATGATACCGTGTTCATTATCAACAATAACAACATTGGGAATGTGATGGATTCGTTAGGCATACAGCAAGTGATCGATTGCAACCTTGATTACAATGCTATCGGTGCTGCATTCATTAGCGGTTCACAATACGTGCCAAGCGGTAATCCGAACGCCATGGACAGCATCTACCTAACGTGGCAAGTTTACGATACCTTGGTTCCTGCTAACTTAATGGCCACGTACACTGTAGGAAGTGCATTGTTTCCTCCATTGGCCCAATCGTACTCAGCAAGTTTAGAAATCCACTGCCCTCAAAAAACCACGAATTACAATACATTATTGGTTATCGATCAATTTTACACTGCGCAATTGGGGATTACTGAAAATCATTATACGCCGAGCATTTGTATGGAAAACGGTTGTACATCGGTTAATTTAGGCGTTGCTGTGAAAGGAAACCTTACGGTGTATGCCATGAATGGAAGTAAAATGTTCGAGCAACAGCTTTTCGATATTTCAAAAACCTCGATCCCAGTAGGTGCATGGAATTCCGGGATTTACGTCATGCATTACAGCTTAAGTAACGGTGCAACAGGCGTAGTGCGTTTCGTTAAGGAATAAGTATCCGTAATGCTTTATATCATTATGTGTTCAAACGGACAGAACGACTTCATTGGGATATAAATTGGTATTATTAAAGGGTATATTGACCATGAAAGAAATTTCTTTTAATGATCAATAAAGTGAAATTCAGCAATACCTTGAGCTTTAAAGGATGGATTTTTACAACTTAACGATTTGTTTTTGAAGCCTGAAATCCAAACTTGTAATTTGGACAGCATACAATCCAGGGTTCAAATCACTAAAATCAATGCTATTTAATCCTTTCTCTAATTTGGTTTCAAAAACCTTGGAACCTAATACATTGAATACCGTTAATTCCGCATTTTCCTGGTAACTCCATTGAATCGATAACCTGTCAACAACTGGATTTGGATATACTTTTATAGGAGAATCCAAAAAACTAACTGGGAATTGGAACCCTAATGGACATTCCGAGACTAAGGCATATTCCTTTATGATAAAAGTATAATAATCAGGAACACTCAATTTAATCCATCCCAAATAGTTCACTTGATTAATTCGCTTACGAAAACCAATATAATGTTCCCCAGAAATCCAAGAATCCAAGGAATTATAAAGGATAAGACTCGGAAAATTACCGTAATTATAATAAACAATTTGTGTCGGTGCTTGTTGGATGCAATTTTCTATAGAAATTGTGTCATCCAACTCAAATTTTTTGACCATTGAATAAATGGCAGGAGTATATACTATCTGGCCGGATGGAGAAATTGAACCAATGGAATCTATAACATTGGTGTCTTTCACAAAGTAACAGCTG
>RFQF01000156.1 GCA_009925805.1 Flavobacteriia bacterium
CATTTAATTTTTCAAAGCAAAGTGAAACTAAAATCATTCTATGCCGTTCCAAAGGGCATGTCGCTAAAAAGACTTTTCGTTTTTGCCTTTTATTCGTTGATTTTTATCAACGCTTCCTTGGCATCGGAACCGTCCAAAAAAGCCTTATACATTGAACAATACACGAGCGTTGCGGTGGAACAAATGAACTTGTACGGAATTCCTGCGAGCATTACCCTCGCGCAAGGCATGCTTGAATCGGGCTACGGGGAATCGGCCTTGGCCAAATCCTCCAACAACCACTTCGGGATAAAATGCCATGCCGATTGGACGGGAGAAAAAACCTACGCGAATGACGACAAACCGAACGAATGTTTTCGTGTGTACAGCACGGTCAACGAAAGTTATGAAGACCACTCGAAATTCTTGGTGAACAACAAGCGCTACGCGTCGTTATTTCTGCTCGACCCAAAAGATTACAAAGGTTGGGCAGAAGGTCTTAAAGCTGCAGGCTATGCGACCAGTCCGACCTACGCGACGCTGTTGATTTCGCTCATCGAAGAATCATTGCTTCAACAATTAGATTCGCGCACTTCTGTTTTGGCGTCCTCTCCGGTAACGGTTAATCTCTTGTTCCAGGCAAAAATTCACGAAAATAAGGTGCGGTATGTTACAGCCGAAAAAGGCGACACCTATTATAAAATATCCAAGCGCACCGGAATTACGCTACGGCAATTGCATCGGTACAACGAGCATTTTTCGAAAAAAGACCTGCTCAAAGAAGGCGAAAAAGTATATTTAGATCCCCGAAGATCGCGCGCAAAACATAAAAAGACCATTACCTTGAAGTCGGCTACAACAGCCCGGGCCTTGGCCCAAGAAGAAGCGGTTAAATTAAAACCTTTGTTGCGAAGAAATCACATCGCTTCCGCAGATGATATGCTTCCGAAAGGGACCGTCGTTCGGCTTCGATAAAAGGAATTAGAGGAGGTTGTGGTTTAGTGGAGGTCCCCGAAAGGGGACTTTTTTATTGAATATCTGTACCTAATTTCTCGTTCATGTAACACTTCATCGCTTTTTCTTGCCAAACCTCTCCTTCCTTTTCATCCAACATGCGCCAATAATCGCTGCAATCCAATGCCTCCTTCGATTCTGGTTTCATCATTTTTTTTCCGCATTCGCAAGCGTCCATGTCTTGTCGGCAAGCAGCAAGGAATCCCAAGGTCAACGAAAGCAACACCATTTTTTTCATTTGGTAATTTTTACTGCTATTTGATAATAATTATTCACCGCACCTAACACTTCGTACTTGATATAAAAAGCGTTTGTCCACTCCGTAAAGGCTTTAAATTCATGTTGGGGCACATTGAATTCATCAAAGAAGATCACATCGCCTTCGCGGAGATAAGGGGTAATGAGGGTCAACACGTACAACGTAGCCGTGTATAAATCTGCATCCATGTGGATGATTTTTTTTCGCGATGCATCGAAGTTCCCCAAGAACGGTAGCAGGGTTTGTTGAAACAATCCTTGGTAAAATTGGAAGCGCGTATCGTTGATTTCGGGTAAGGTATCGCCGGAGCTCATGTCGCCTTTTTTGAACGGCCCCCAATCTTCTGGCAATCCCGTGAAAGTATCGAAGCCATAAAACCGCGCTTCCGGGTGTTGGATGCGGCTTGTCCACCAGCGAAACGAATCGCCTTTCGAAACACCAAATTCCAAATAATCTACAGGGCCATCCAAGTTTTCCTTCTCGATCACGTAATTAAACAAGTTCTCGCGGCGTGCGTAGTCGAATTTGAACGAATAAAAATCGTTATGTCCCAATTTCTTATGCCGCTGAATCCACCTCGACAAAGCGGACATGGAGCCCACGAATGAAAACAAGTGGGCCGAAAAAAAACGATGGCCGTGCAGAAGAAAGAAAAATCCTTTGAGTTTACCGCGCAAAAATAAGAGCCGTTTCATGAGGTCAAAGGTATCGTTTTGATAGCAAAGAACGGTTGAAGCATTGGAAAAATACAACGCAACACCCTCCGAATACCTTTTCGGTTATCAATTTTTCTGGAACTTCAATCGATGCGCATGGTTCGCCACGACCATAAAATACATACCCGGTGAAAATCCATCGGCATTGATTTCTTCCTCCTCTCCATGCAGCATTCCTTTCGCTACCTTGTTGCCCAAGACATCTAACACCGCATAATCGCTACCAAACCATTGGGAATCCACGTGGAGACGTAACGTTGTAACCACTGGATTTTGTACCAAACGAATCCCCTCGCTTTGGGACAAACCGGGCCATCCCACATTGTTAAAATACCCTTCCTCCGCCCCGATTTCGGGCGCTAGGCCGTTCGGTACCGTATTTCCATAATAATCTTTTGGCCCATTACCGAATCCAAACAACGCCGCCATATTCACTGCTGCATTCATGACCGGCGAAGTATTATTGATAGCATACGACGAAAGCGTCTCGGTAGCTTGAGGATAGAGCGTGGGTGCTGGAGCTAAGGTGTTGGGCAAACCCGGATCTGCTTCGAACCCGTAATTCGTATTTTGAATGTGCTCACAATTCATCCCTGCGCTGCGGAAACTGCTCAAGGAATTGAAGGTGTTTCCGTATACATAGGTTATTGCAGCTCCCCCAGACCAATATAAATTACCAATAAAGGCCGGATTTTGGTTTGTGAAGGTAGCAGGCACGTTGATCATAGGAAGCGCCTGGGTTACAAAAATATTGTTATAACACTCCACACCGGTCATTTGGGTTCCGTAATCAGTCATTTGAAAGGCAGAAAAACTTGGGTCGTTGTTGTTAGGACTATCGGTCACAATCACCGTATTGTTGTGAAACCTCAAACCGTTCCATTGGGTGCCGGGAGCTGTAAAAAGCGTGACTGGACTATTATTGGTTCTTGCATCGTTCACGCTGTAATTATACCTCACCACATTGTTTCCCCAAGGCCTTGCTCCAGGAAAATTACCAAGTAAATACCCCGCGCCGTCGTTGTCGTGGGAATAATTGTATTGCACAATTGAATTGGTCGTTCCGCCGTCGAGGTCAAAACCAAGACCATCGCAACCGTTCCCTGACCCTGATTTATTATGATGGCTTTCGTTGTGTTGGATGGTTACCCCGTTGGCAGCGTACACCCAGATTCCTCCTGGTCCACCGCAGGCCGTATTCAACGCCCCGTTATTGAAGACCTCGCAGCGTTCGATTAAGACGGAATCAATTTGTGAAAGTACAATACCGCTTCCTTTGTGGTTGTTCGCCGAGTATCCGGTGATATTGTAAACGCGGCATTTTTTAATTTGAAACCCATAATGTTGAAAGGTCGTGGAATTTTGTGTGTCATAGGCAATACTGACGATACCATTTTCACGGCAATCGTGCACCACACAACTATCGATGAGTACATTTCGGTATCCGGAGTTCACATTGGCAGACCATTCCGAATAAAAGCGAATTCCACAAAAACCAAAGCCATTCACATTAACGTTTTTCAAGCGAATATTTTTTAGGTAGCCGCTAGCTAAATTCGAAGAAAACAGTATCCCGTCTTTATTCGATGCCGTTTGGGCGCCTGGTCCTTGAAAAATGAGGTTTTCGATTCGAACCCCTTGCACATTGGTGGCCTTAAATCCGCAATTTAGGGTATTCGGTGTGAGAATCGTTGCAATCCCTTGATCGAAACTTCCGAAATACAAGGGAAGGTTAAAATTATTGGCATCCTGTTGCGTGATTTCTAAATACCCACTGAACGTTGTATTTCCTTTGAATAAAATGGAATCGCCTGCACTGAAGGTAAAATTATTCACACTCGTCAAACTGGTCCAGGCCGTAGCCGGAGAGAGGCCGTTGGTATTCGAGCCACTGGGCGAAACGTAATAGGTGGTTGCGCTTGCCGTGAAAGCTACCAAGCAGCACAAAGTTGGTATGAATAATCTCATGGTTATTTAATTACGAAAGAAACTTGTTGGTGCTTGGAAGATTTTCCGAATTGCATGAGGTAATTTCCTTTTGGAAGCTTCGCAAAATCATATGGTTGCTTTTGTTGGAATTGCTTCCCTTCATAAACAACTAGTCCTGCAAGATTGAATACCGTTACATCTATTGGAGCTGTTGGTGAAACCCCTAAATCCACCATCAATGACCCTTCGCTGGGATTTGGATAGCACGTTACAGCATCCAAGTTCATTGCACCCGTTATTCCGTTTACGTTGGGATTGTAAAACATTTGAAACAAACCTTGGGCATACCAACGCGCAAGATAATCGTTGGGATGCAGGGAATTAGCCGTGCATTGGTACGCTCCTTTGCGGTGATATATACTGTCGCTCATGGAAGTCATATCAAAAAACACCACACCTACCGTATCCATATTCAAATACTGAGTTCGAAATCCGTACATATCCACCGCGCCATTCGCAGGAGCTCCCATTCCCGTTACATCGGGCAGCATGTTACCAATGAGCACGAATTCCACATTGGGATTATGCTGTTTCATTTTATTCATGGCTGATTGAATGCTGTTTTTGAAAGCCACTGCGCTCGTACCCCAAATATCATTCATACCCATATCAATGAAAACCAAATCGGGGTTATTCGGATTCACCAAAGCTGGGCAATACGTATCAACCCATGCCGCCATTTTGCCTCCACAAGAGCTATTATACATGG
>RFQF01000157.1 GCA_009925805.1 Flavobacteriia bacterium
AACGTAGCTCGCGACATATCTGCTTGATATTCTACATCCGAAATCTTCATTTCAAGCTTCAACTTTACCGCCAAGGTGCGCGACTTAAACATTAGCTCTTTTTCTCGCGATCGCGCTTCGATCCATTGATTAATTTCGTCTTGGTTAGCGATGCGTAAAATTTTGCGCGCCTCGGCATGTTTAAAGGTGGGAGCCTTTCTTCGAACCTGAATGCGAGCAAGTTCCCCAGTCACCGAAACAATGCCAATATCATAGCCTGAGGTAGCTTCAACCACCACTAAATCACCGGTTTGTAGGCCAAAGTGGTTGGTATTTCGATAAAAGGTCTTACGGGCATTTTTGAAGCGAACCTCAACGATTTCGTAGGTCTTTTGATTTTCAGGTAAGGCCAAATTGGAAAGCCAATCGCGTACTTCCAATTTATCGCATTCCCCACTGCTGCATAAACCGTTGTTCTTACAACCTCTTGGCGAACCCCCCGTACCGCATGATGCACAACCCATTTCGTCTCGTTTAATTTTTGTAAAAATAGTGATTTAAGCGCGATGAATGTAACGCATCACTTGAAAACTCATCTCGGTAAAGAGCATTTTTGCACTCGCGTTTCGCTCCAAATTACGGAAAGCCTCGTCCATCGACTCCGAAAATTGTCGGATGTTATTTCCGGTGATGAATGGGGAGAATTTCTCCGCGAAGACCAATTCCGCTTGGGTTAAACGAACGTGCTCCTTGCCTAAATAATTCATCAACGTGCATTGTCGAAGCATATGCAATGCGTATACAACGAATAACTTTTGTCGTTCTTTGGTTAAATTGGCCATGTGGTCCGCCCAATTCATCATTTCATTCACGTTTTTCTTGTAACTGCTCCGCATCAATTGCATAAAATCTTGGCGAAACGTTTCCATCATCTCTCCGGATTCGAGCAGATTCAAGGCGTTGCAAAGATCCCCTTCGGAAAACGTAGCCAGATTATCCGCGGTTGATTGGTCCAAACCATGAACCTTTTCCAAATACGACGCAATTTCCAACGAATGTAGACGCGGGAAAACCAGGGACTGCGTTCGGGATTGGATCGTGGGTAAAATTGCCTGCTGCTGTTCCACGAGCAAAATAAAAACGGTTTTTTCAGGAGGTTCTTCCAAAAGTTTAAGCAATTTATTCGAACAATCGGTATTCATTTGTTCGGCACCGTACATTATCATCACCTTGTAGCCTCCTTGAAAGGACTTAAGGCTGATTTTACGGATGATTTCTTTACTCTCTTCAACCCCAATTATTGGGTGACGTTCTTTATCGTCGATGCTTTTTAACCAATCAAACAGCGAAAAATACGGGGATTTTTTTACCGCATCTCGCCACACATTTAATAAACCATCGGAGGTTTTTGATATTGCCTGAACCACAGGAAAGACGAAATGTACATCCGGGTGTTGTAGTTGACTTAATTGACCGCACGAACTGCATGAACCGCACGCATCTTCGCTGCCTGGGGATTCGCACAATAGGTATTGCGAATAAGCGAGTGCCAAAGCCAACGTCCCATATCCCGGCGAACCAATGAACAATTTCGCGTGCGGAATTTTGCCCGAAACAAGCTCCTTGAGCGATTCGCCAATCAAATCTTTCTGCCCTACTAAATCCTTAAAATACATTGTGCTAAAGTTAGGCATTATCCAACGACGGCAAGGAGGATTTTTCCTTACCAACCACCACTACGAATTCTCCCTTGACTGCAAGGTTTGAAAAATAGGCAACCGCTTCTTCCGCTGTACCGCGAAAATGGAGTTCGTAGATTTTCGAAATTTCTTTGGAAACAGAAATGCGGCGCGAAGGTCCCATGAACTGAACAATTTGCTGCAAGGTTTTATTGAGCCTGTAGGGGGATTCGTACAAAATTACGGTATGTTCGAGGGTGGCCAGGTATTCTAAACGCGACTGCCGCCCTTTCTTATGGGGAAGAAAGCCCTCAAAAAAGAATCGATCTCCCGACAAACCGGACACTACCAAGGCAGGAACGAAAGCCGTTGGGCCGGGCAAACACTCCACTTCGATTTGATTTTCGATGCATGCCCGAACCAATAAAAATCCGGGATCCGAAATACCGGGAGTACCCGCATCAGAAACCAAGGCCACGAGCGTATGAGCCTGAATCAAACGAATCGCTTCTTCTAATTGCGCATGTTCGTTGTTGGTATGAAATGAAACCAAACGTTTATGGATATCGAGGTGGCTCAACAAAACCCGAGTAACCCGCGTGTCTTCGGCGAAAATAACTTCACTTTGTTTAAGCATTCGAATGGCTCGAAGGGTAATATCTTCGAGATTTCCAATGGGGGTAGGCACAATGCAGAGTTTCGGCATGGTTCAATCGATTAGTTTAACCAAATACATTTTTTACTACGTCTTCCAGCTTTCGGCAAGACATCACCTTGATCGAATAGATTTCGGTTTTCACCCCTTTGTTGTATTCAGAAATAAAAACGTGGGTGTACCCCAATTTCTGGGCCTCTAAAATCCGCGTTTCAATTCGATTGACAGGTCGTATTTCGCCTGACAAACCCACTTCAGCAGCGAAGGTAAACGCTCGGCTGATGGCCATATCCGCATTGGAAGAAAGAATCGCCATGATTACCGCCAAATCTACCGCGGGGTCATCTACTTTGATTCCCCCGGCAATGTTAAGAAACACATCCTTGGTGGCCAAACGAAAACCGCAACGTTTTTCCAAAACCGCCAGTAACATATTCAGGCGTTTGGCATCAAAACCGTTCGATGAGCGCTGCGGCGTTCCATAGGCCGCCGTACTGACTAGCGCCTGAACTTCCACTTGCAAGGGACGTAGCCCTTCCATGGTTGTCGCTATGCATGAGCCGCTCAAACTAGCGTCGGTGTTGGTGATCAGAATTTCCGAAGGATTCTCTACCATTCTCAACCCCGAACCTTGCATCTCGTAAATACCGAGTTCATTGGTCGAGCCAAAGCGGTTTTTAACGGTTCTCAATAAGCGGTAAAAATGGTTCCGATCCCCTTCGAATTGTAAGACCGCGTCCACCATGTGTTCGAGTACCTTCGGGCCCGCTATGCTCCCTTCCTTGGTAATGTGCCCGATTAAAAAGACCGGAACCTGGGATTCTTTGGCGTACCTCAATAACAATGCGGTGCATTCCCGCACTTGGCTAACACTCCCTGGGGCACTTTCAATTTCAGGGTAAAAAAGCGTTTGGATTGAGTCGATAATTAATACCTGTGGCGTAAGTTTGAGCGCATGGTGGATGATTTGAGTTACATCGGTTTCAATGAGTAAACTGCAATTTGGATTATGAATGCCAAGCCTTTCGGCACGCATTTTAATTTGCTGTTCGCTTTCTTCCCCGGAAACATACAATACCTTGAGCGCTTCATGGATTGCCATCTGCAGAAGCAACGTGGATTTTCCAATTCCCGGGTCGCCACCAATTAAGATGATCTCTCCCAAAACAAGTCCTCCTCCAAGCACGCGATTTAGCTCTTGGTCCTTTAAAAGAATACGGGTGTTGCCACTTTCTTCAATATCGTTGAGGAGTATGGGGGTGTTCTCGGTGCTTTGACGCGCAAAGGGTTGTGCTTTATTCGTGGTTCGACTCACCGTTTCTTCCACCATCGTGTTCCATTCGCCACATGAGACACATTTTCCAATCCATTTTGAAGATTCATATCCGCAGGATTGACAGAAAAAAGCGCTTTTTGCTTTTGCCATAGAACAAAAGTAAGCGAATTGAGGTTACTTGAAACTTCTATTTAATTAGGAATAAAAATTTGAGGGTAAAATGTTTTGTGATTATTCAAAAAAATTAAATTTGCCACGTTCAATAATACCATTTATGTCCAAACGCAGATCGATCATCAGTTACGACAAGCTTACCATCGAACAAAAAAAACAAATCCTTCGCGATTTCCCCGATGGGTATATCAATCATTTATCGACCGTAAAAACCCCGACGGGTGAAGTGCTTGACGCTCTCATTTGGGAAACGGACGAGGTGATTTACCTCGTGAAAATTACCAAGGCCCCTCAAAAAACGAAACCCATTGCGGAGGAGGATGAGGATGAAATCGACGACGATTTCGACAAAGTTCCCGACATTAACGACGACGATGAGATGGATGATGAGGAAGAGGACGAATACGACAAACCCGACGAAGACGGAGAGGAAGAGGACGAAGAAGTTTAGTAATCCTTATTAATTGGTGGAGTTTATTACCTTTGAACGGAAATTAAACGGTCAAAGCAATGTCAAAAGTGTTCGAACCCCATTCCATGCTATCCAAAATCACCGTCGATAAGGTGGGGGTTGAGGAACGTGTCGCCCGATTCCAGACTCGAAGCATTAAAAACGAATCCAAACTTCAAGGGTTGAAAATGGTCCTCAACATGATCGACCTTACCACCTTAGAAGGAAAGGACACCCCGGGAAAAGTACAGCAAATGTGTTACAAAGCGCAGCACCTGCATGATGCTTATCCGGGCTTACCCACAGTGGCTGCCGTGTGCGTTTATCCGTCCATGGTGGGTGTAGCGAAAAAAGCCTTGGGTAATTCCTCCGTAAAAATTGCCTCCGTATCCACCGCTTTTCCTTCCGGACAATCCACACGAGACATCAAAATTTCGGACACCCAATT
>RFQF01000158.1 GCA_009925805.1 Flavobacteriia bacterium
CCAATAATGAGGGCGCCATGTCGAACACCTTTTATTTCGATAATTTTCAATTAGGTTTTTACCAAAAATAAGTCGAAGCGCTCAACACTTTTCGGTTTATTGAGGGGGAGCGCGAAACGAGGGTGGAGAAAAAAAAGCGCTGTCATAAAGTCGCTGCAAAGGTTGGTTCATTCGTCGTGAGGCATTGTTAATATGTGGTAATGTTTTAATTTCGACAAAACATTGAACCCTTTGCGCAATCCAAGGTACAAGGCTTAAAGTTTCCTCTTACATGAAAGCAGCAATTTATTGGATGTTTCTGGTGGTTTACAACGCTGCGCTTACCCAACCGTGCACCTTGGATTACTACAACAAAAAAGGGGGACATTATTTGTTCTCCACTTATTTTAACGATCAGAATAAACCGAGAGAAGGCGTGTGTGAACAGACCATTGGCACGCAGGTTTATGAAAAACGAGTATTTCAAAACGGTCATATTGTCTATGAAGAACTAAACCATTACAACGATGGGAAATTAACCCCCCGTACGCGAACCACATTAAATCATCAAGCAAAAAAAGGGAAACCTATTGGGGAATTAAAACAATTTAATGAACAAGGCACCTTGATGATACACTGGGAATTCTATAACGACGAAAGTGGTCGACGCCGCTACAAGAGTACAGAATTTCTCCCAAACGGAAAATTGCGCTTCGTTCAAGAATATGCCTTCATTCGATTCCGTGAAATTGATTCCTTCAATAGAAAAGATCACCCCCCTCATACGTTGGATGATTTCGGTTATAAAAGCCTGATCGTTCCCTACGGGAAACATACAAGAAACGGAAGTGGTGCAGGTATGGCTTGAACTACCCCTAGTATATTATCCGAAATTTGATGAAGCCAATAATACCGATCCCAAGGTAAACGGGCTTAAAGCCTTATTGGATAGCTTGGGCTACCCGTGGAGATTGCGTGATAATAAAAACGGGAATTACGAAGTAGAATTGATGGTTGCCGACTTTATTCATCCTTCCATGCTTTGGTACGTATTTAAAGAACATTGGAACTTTGTGCGCGTGCAATATAGCCGAGATGGCGAGAATTATAATGATTTAAGGCATCGTAAAAGGCCAGTAACCCAACAAATTGACATTGTGCGCATGAAGCCTTGTTACAGCGAGATATCGTTTTATAATGAAGGGAGCATGGCTTACTTTATCGTGTACGGGAATGGGGAAGTGGAAATTAAAAACCGCATCACTACCTGGACTGATTGGATGGAATTTTTAAAAAACCATCCGCAACATTTTCCTAAAGATTTTATGTGGAATGATTAAATAAAAAAGCCACCCCGAAGGATGGCTATTAAAAATAACGTGATGCGGCCTTAAAAAATTCACTTAGGTATACATCAATCCGAGCACGTGCTCTTTCGGTTCACTTCCTTGCCTTCGTGGTAAGTACCTTCCATAACACAATCAGGAAGGCCTTGATCGACCTGGTATCGCACCATGTAAAAAGGTCCCTCTAACATTCCGTGATGAAAGGTCAGCAGCCTTTGGAGCTTTCCTTGGTAGTCGTTTTCGGTTTGGGCACCGTGCGGAATGCCGTTGATGAACACTAATTCCACCATTTTGATTCCTTTAGAATACTCCTCCAAGCGTTGTAAATAGCCGTTTTCAAACGTATAAGCACCGATTGTATTTCCATCAAGGTCGAAATCAACAGCTCTTCCTGTGAAGGGCAAATCGTTCCTGAACGCCTGTTGTGTAAGGGAATCCCCCATAACAGGAGGCGTCCAATAGTACATATTCCCGCAAAACTTGCCTCGTACCACCATGGCCGGTTGAGCGGTTTCGTTGTCCGAAAAATACTTGCTACCGCATGCAATAAAAATGTCAGCTACCGGAATGGTGTCTTGCGCGTGCAAAAACATCATCGGTGTAAATAGGATTAGCAAAAAGGTTCGTTTCATGGCGTAAAAAACACCCGATAGCCATTACGTTACGGTTTTTCTCCAAACACCGCCTATGTATTAGTACATTACTTGATAATGTAACACGGCGTAACGCTGAACGGGAGTCGTTTCGGCGTGTAATCCTTCGCTGCTAGAAAGTCTTCAATCGCCTTGTTGGCGCCTGGGAAAATGCTGACGTAGTCATCTAACAAAATCACCCCTCCTTTCACGACACGATCAAAGAGATGCTCGATGCATGCCTTGGTAGCTTCGTAAACATCGACATCAATATTCAGGAATGAAATGCGCAGATGAGGATTGTTTTTAAGGTATTCGGGCAAGGTGTGCAGGACATCGCCTTGGATTAACTCTACGTTTTTATTTACTTTTTTATGTTCCAAAACCTGGTATAATTGGTCCTTGGAAATACCGCTGTTTCCACTATTGTTCACGAAAATATCCTTGGGCTTTTGGTCCAGTTCAAATGCCGTGGAAGGAAATTCGCCGAAGGCATCGAATCCAATTAATTTTTTCGCAGCGGGATTGCATAATAACTCCCTGAAAGCAGCGAACCGCACGAAGGAGGCGCCTTTGAACACCCCACATTCTACAATGTCTCCTGGCAGGTCCACGGTTTGCTTGAACAGGTCGTAGTGGGCCATTACTTTAGCCATACGGTTCACCTCAGAGGACAAATAAAAGTTGTTTTCGTATTCGTAGGGCGTATCAAAGTTGGGAAGCGTGATCATTTGATGTAAAGAATTAAAAGTTAAAAAATGTGGTCGCCTGCGACAATTCCAGACGATGTAAAATCAAAATACCAGCCATTGATGTTCGGATTTTCTGAAGTGAGGGTAACCCAACCGCTTTTGTTTTGAAGGAATTGCGATAGCTCAGCATCGGTATTGACGTTGATGGTTTCGATGCCAAAGGGAGGAATTACATATTGCCTTTGCAATTGTTCGTTATCGTCTTCGCGGTGAAAGTTGGCCTGCACCACCGCCTTCTGCTCGTATATTTTCAACGAAGAAGAATTGGTGATGATGAGTTCAGAATCATGATGATTCAAGATGGGAGACCAACGAAAGGCATGTTTTTTCTTCAAAATCGCTGGATTTCCAAGTTGGGGTGCAAAACATATATTGCAGGGAATATGGTCCTTGACCCCGATATTTAAACCAAATTTCACCCGTGTAGGGATTTTTTCCTTGTTGTTCCAATGGCACTCGATGCGTGCAACGCATATGGGGCTTTCCTCCAAGCCATGGGCTACAATCAGTTCGTTAAAATCAAGGGATGTGTAGGCTTGATGTGCTTCCTTGCTTTGAAAGATGTTTTCCAAAAAAGCCACAAAATTACCCTGTTGATCGAACAACGAGGCCGATAAACTGAATTGAGAGGGCGAAAATATGGGGTAAATAACCAGCTTTGTAATGCGATCATTTTTTGTGTAAATCGGAATGGCAATGGTGGAATCGAGAAAAGCCTCATCGAGCCGGTTCCAATAAGCGCTTTCATCCTTCACGTTGGAACTGTCGTAATAAGAATGGGTGATATTCATTTGATTTTCTCGAGCGTTTTTATTTCCCACAATGAACCTTGGAAACATCCCTTTTAGGTTATGGTCGATTTTCAGGGTTCCCGAATGCTCGTTCAAGAAGCGCGGTAAATTCTCGAAATAATCGTTGATGCAAATGAGTTTCGTCTCGTAGGGTTTAACCTGTTCTAAGCTGAACCACGAGGTTATTTTTTGTCCGGCATGGTTCTCAATTTCGATTTCAAAGCGCGTATTTTCCGCGGCCTGAGCCCCATTGGTGAAGGAAAAGAAACCGCTTGTATGCTCCGATGAATAGATATCAAACCCCGATTCTTTCACCTTGTATCGATCATTTTCCTCCAAATCCTCCAAATCATTATAAATTCTTCCCACGGAATGTACGGCGGTGCAATGCGAAGCATTGTAATAGTTGACCACAAATGCAGGATATGGATAAACCAAATCCACCGAGGAATAGATTTCCAATTCCAGAGATCCCGAGAACGGCGCATTAACTAAAGGTAATTCTTGCAGAAATTCGGCTAATTCAATGCGATACGCTTGGCTGGTGGTAATTTCAAGATGTTTTCTAAGGATCAATTGCCCGCTGGCATCCCGTAAGTTCAGGAGCATCGAAATATGCTGAATCTTGCGTTTGAGCAGCCAATACCCCATGAATAAAATTCGCGTATGCAAATGTTCCTCCTCCATTACCGTAAATATGGCCGAACTGCGAAAGGTGGGTTTGTAGTTTAACGGAATTTCTTCACCGAAGACTTTCCTGGTTTCAAGCATTTTGTACAACGATTGCATACCTTGTTTCGTGATATTAATATGGAAACGAATTTTTCATAGCATCTTTAATACGCTCGGATTTCTTGTCGTTCAAAAGCATCAATCATCGAATGTTCACTCGCATTGTAAATTTGTACATCCTTCTTTTTTGCGTAGTCCAAAATGTCCCAATAACCTTTGAAAGTTAGGTAAAATTTATGGACAATTTCGTGCAATTTTCGAGGTCTAACGACATAATCCTCCATTTTTTCAGGCTTGGTTTCGTTTTCATCGTAAAAATGTTTGTGGTGCACCAGGGCTTCGTTTTGGGGATTTACGGAAATTTCCGTGAGCC
>RFQF01000159.1 GCA_009925805.1 Flavobacteriia bacterium
CTGACAGTTCTTGACTCATGAAATAATAATTCGATGCAAATATAGGGTGTGATCCTGCTTTTACAATTGAAATAGAAGCATTCCGATTGAAAAATAAATGAATAATCCGATCACATCATTGAGGGTAGTAACAAAAGGTCCTATCGCAAGGGCCGGGTCAATGCGATATCGGTGCAAGATTAATGGAAAAATAGTTCCAAAGGTTGAGGCAAAAACAATGACGGTCAATAGCGATAAACTAACCACGGTCGCTAACTGAACGTTGGAGAAAACCACTGCAATACCAAAAATCAGCGCCGAAAGAACCACTCCATTCATGAGTCCAACGAGGGCCTCTTTGCCAATGCGCGGCAAAATGCTTTTAAACGCAATATCCCCCTTGGCAATCGCTTGTACTACGATCGCAGAAGACTGCACTCCAACGTTGCCCCCCATGGCAGTAATCAACGGAATAAAAAATGCTAACGCCGGTAGTTGCGACAAGCCTCCTTCAAAACTAGAAATTACCTTCGCGCCGATAGTTCCACCAATCATAGCAATAATTAACCATGGTAGGCGCGATAAACTCGATTTGAAAATCGAAGTTGATGGGTCGGAGTTTTCGTTGATCCCCGTAGCCATTTTAAAATCCTTATCCGCTTCCTCTTTGATGTAATCAACGACGTCATCGAGGGTAATGCGTCCGACCAGCTTGTTTTGGTAATCTACTACGGGTATAGACACCAAATCATACTTTTCCATGATGCGTGCCACCTCTTCCGCAGGATCACTGGTAGTTACTTTGATAATGTTTTTTGACTGGTATAATTCTTCGATGGTCGTTCGGGTATCAGCAAAAATTAAGCGCTTCAAGGAAAGCACGCCCACCAATTGCTCTACTTCGTTCACAACGAAAATATTGTACACTTTTTCAACATCCTCGGCTTGTTTGCGCAATTCCATTATGGTTCTACGTACCGACCATTCCAAATGCGCCTGAAAGAATTCTTTTTGCATTAATCCCCCAGCAGTATTGTCATCGTAGTTTAATAAGTCAACAATGTCCTCTGCGGCATTGTCGTCTTCCATTTGGGCAATTACCTGTTGGATTTGGTCTTTCGAAAGTTCACCAAGAATGTCCGCGGCATCATCGGAATCTAAGTTTTCGAGCTGATCAGCAATTTCTTTAGAGGAAAGCGAGGCAATAAATCGGTCGCGAACCTCCTCATCCAACTCCATTAGAATGTCGGCTTGCAGGTCCTCATTCTCGGTGAGAAAATAGACATACTTCGCCTCATCGTTGGTTAGATTGTCCAGAATTTCAGCGATGTCTGCGTGGTGCAAATGCAGCACCTGTTCTTTAAGCCATAGCGCGTCGTCCGCCGCAATTCGCGCACGAATATCCTGAAGAAATTCTTTCGTTAGTTCTGGACTCATTTTTCGGTAATCAATACCCTTACGGAGAAATTTCAGAAATGTTCGCTTCAGCGCACAAACCCCAAAACCGTTTTATCGGTTTCTTTTCTTATGCGTCGAAGGTTGTTTTTCTATCAAAAGTTTATTTTCTTTCGCCTCCTGAAACTTTTTGGAAACCACCCCCCAGTTGATCAGTTCCCAAACCGCATTAAAGTAATCCGCCCGGCGGTTTTGATAATTTAAATAGTAAGCGTGCTCCCAAACGTCTATTCCAAGAATAGGAATACCTCGTTCTGAAACCAAAGGCATGATGGGATTATCTTGATTGGGTGTTGATGCAACAATCAATTTACTATCCGGGGACAAGATTAGCCATGCCCAACCAGAACCGAAGCGGCTCATGGCTGCTTTACTAAGTTCTTTTTTCAAGGAATCCATGCTCCCAAAGGTTGCCATTATACGTTGAGCCAAGGGCTCAGTGAGTATGCTTTGTTGTGCTTTAGGCGCTAAAATCTCCCAAAACAAGGTGTGGTTGTAATGCCCCCCCGCGTTGTTTCGTATTGCCTCCACTTGAAGCGCTTTTTCGGAGGTTAATAAGGCTTCTAACGAAAGTGCTTCAAAAGGACTTCCTTTAACCGCTTTGTTGAGGTTGTTAACATACGCCTGATGGTGTTTTGTGAGGTGGATTTCCATCGTTTGGGCATCAATATAGGGAGCATACTCACCATAACCGTAAGCTAATTTGGGAAGCACAAAAGGTTGAGCGCGGCAAAACCCTTGCAACAGGATGAAATAACCGCAAAAAAGAAGGATGGAGCGCATACGTTTTATTTACGAAGGTACTAAACATCTGCTAATATTCGTGGGTGCTTATTCTTGGTTTTATGTTAATTTTGGACACGAAATTTTAGCAAACAGCATGGCATTTAGGGAATATAAAGGACTTGATTTGATAAGCGTCGCCGAAGAAGTCGGTGCATTTTGGAAAGCCAATGAGGTCTTTCAAAAATCCATCAATCAAGGGGGTGCGCAAGGGAATTTCGTTTTTTATGAAGGTCCTCCATCCGCGAATGGTGTCCCCGGGATCCACCATGTCATGGGACGGGCGATTAAAGACGCCTTCTGCAGGTATAAAACGCTTAAAGGATTTCGTGTTAACCGAAAAGCGGGATGGGATACCCATGGCTTACCGGTTGAGCTAGGGGTTGAAAAAGAACTGGGGATCACCAAAGAAGATATAGGAACAAAAATCTCGATAGACGAATACAATGCGGCATGTAAATCCGCCGTGATGCGTTACACCGATATTTGGAACCGCCTAACGGAGAAAATGGGATACTGGGTAGATATGGAGGATCCGTATGTAACCTATGACAGTAAATATATGGAATCTGTTTGGTGGTTGCTCAACGAACTTTATCAAAAGAACTTAGTCTATAAAGGGTATACCATTCAACCCTATTCACCGAAAGCCGGAACCGGTTTATCTTCGCATGAGCTCAATCAACCGGACTGCTACAAAATGGTAAAAGATACTACGGTAGTAGCCCAATTCAAATGGCTTCCGAACCAACACAATCCCTGGGGAAGCTATCAAAACAATCGCTACTTTTTAGCTTGGACTACCACGCCTTGGACGCTGCCATCCAACACCGCATTGACTGTGGGCCATGGAATCGATTATTCCCTTATTAAAACCTTTAATCCTTACACCTTCGAGCGCATTGAAGTAATTTGTGCAACAAACCTTGTTTCCGCTTTGTTGGGTAAAGGGTATTTTCAAGTTTCTCAGGAAGCCGAAGTCTTGATGCCCGAGGATACAAAGTCCTTACCCTATTGGGTAGGGATTGCCGTTAAGGGAAGTGAGTTGCTTGGATTGAAATACGAACAACTGTTGCCCTATTGTTTGCCGTATGAGCGCCCTGAGAAGGCCTTTCGGGTAATTGGAGGCGCTTTTGTAACCACGGAAGATGGAACAGGAATCGTGCATACTGCCCCCACGTTTGGCGCAGACGATGCCCGAGTAGCGCTAGAGGCTGGCGTACCCCCGTTACTCATTCTAAATGAACACGGACACCCCGTACCGTTGGTGGATTTGCAAGGTAAATTTCGTGCTGAAGTGGGCGAATTAGGGGGGAAATATGTAAAAAACGCGTATTATTCTCCCGAGGAAGTTCCCGAAAAATCGGTAGACGTGGAAATTGCCATCCAACTCAAAGAGCGTGGACTGGCCTTCAAAGTTGAAAAATACGAACATACGTATCCGCATTGTTGGCGAACCGACAAGCCCGTCTTATATTATCCCCTGGACTCTTGGTTCATTCGAGTTGCCGAAAATCGTGAAACATTAGTGGCTTTGAATCGGACGATTCACTGGAAACCGGAATCCACAGGTAGCGGACGATTTGGTAAATGGTTGGAAAACGCCAACGATTGGAATTTATCCCGTTCCCGTTTTTGGGGTGTTCCTATTCCGATCTGGAGCACTGAAAACGGTGACGAACGGCAATGCTTTGGGTCTGTTGAGGCTTTACTTAAGGCTTGCGAGCACTCCGTAAGTTGCGGTATGATGTCCGATCACCCGTTTTCCGAATTTGAACCCGGAAATATGAGCACGGAAAATTATGCCTTGATTGATCTCCATAAGCACACCCTAGATTCCATAATTCTCGTATCCCCTTCTGGAAAACCGATGTATCGTGAACCGGACCTCATCGATGTGTGGTTTGATTCGGGCGCCATGCCTTTTGCGCAATGGCATTATCCCTTCGAAAATCAATCCTATATTGAAAACAACACCTACTATCCGGCCGATTTTATTGCTGAAGGCGTAGATCAAACTCGGGGATGGTTTTACACCTTGCATACGATTTCTTCCTTGGTCTTCGGAAAAATAGCCTATAAAAATGTGATATCGAACGGGCTGGTATTGGACAAGAACGGCCTGAAAATGTCCAAAAGATTAGGCAATGCCATTGATCCTTTCGTTACCTTAGACCACTATGGCGCAGATGCCACGCGTTGGTACATGCTCACCAATGCGCAACCGTGGGACAATCTTAAGTTTGACGAGTCTGGAATTCAAGAAGTCCAGCGAAAATTTTTTGGCACCCTTTACAACACCTATTCGTTTTTTGCCCTTTATGCCAACGTAGATCACTTGGAT
>RFQF01000160.1 GCA_009925805.1 Flavobacteriia bacterium
ACCGGAATTATGGTAGGCATGAAGCCCGCTGGCGGAATTTCTACCTCGAAACTCGCCTTGCACAATCTAGTTATGGTAAAAGAGGTGTTGGGAAATGCTTGGTTAACGAACGAATGGTTTCGTTTTGGTGCGAGCAGTCTTGCCAACGATGTCCTCCTACAGCTGCTTAAAACCGAAACGGGACACTACCAATCCTCGGATTATTTTTCAATTGATTAATTATGGCTAAACCTACCGATACCCTTGAATGGAACTATTCTCCTTCCTTGGAAAGCACCAACCATATTCGCTTGAAGCAACAGTATGGTCTTTTTATTAATAATGAATGGGTTGCTCCAAGTTCCAAAAAGTACTTTTCCAGCACCAATCCAGCCACGGAGGAAGTGTTGGCTGAAATCGCTTGGGCCAACGAAGCCGATGTTGATAACGCGGTGAAAGCCGCACGAAAGGCATATGAAACGGTTTGGTCGAAACTTTCAGGCGCTGAGCGGGGAAAATACATTTACCGCATCGCTCGGATGATGCAGGAGCGGGCGCGTGAATTCGCGGTTATTGAATCTATGGATTGCGGGAAGCCCATTCGAGAGTCCCGGGATGTGGATGTGCCTTTGGCGTGCAATCATTTTTTCTACTATGCTGGTTGGGCCGATAAGTTAGCCTATGCCATGCCTCACAAAAAACCCGAGGCGCTGGGTGTTGCCGGGCAAATTATTCCCTGGAATTTTCCTTTGTTAATGGCCGCATGGAAGATTGCTCCCGCCTTGGCCGCAGGAAATACTGTCGTTTTGAAGCCTGCCGAAACTACCTCCTTAACGGCCTTGAAATTGGCAGAAATCATCAAGGATTCGGGCTTGCCTCCAGGTGTAGTGAACATCGTAACTGGCCACGGTGATACAGGGGCGGCTATCGTGAACCATCCCGACATCGATAAAATTGCCTTTACGGGCTCAACGAACGTAGGCAAGATCATACAACGCGCGATTGCAGGCACCAACAAGAAATCCACCTTGGAACTCGGCGGTAAATCAGCGAACATTATATTCGACGATGCCCCGATCGATCAAGCAGTAGAGGGAATAGTCAATGGAATTTTCTTCAATCAAGGGCACGTTTGCTGTGCAGGTTCGCGGCTCTTTGTTCAGGAAAATGTGGCTGATTTAGTCATCAAAAAACTCAAAGCGCGCATGGAGAGTTTGTACGTGGGAAATCCCCTGGACAAGAATACCGACATTGGCGCCATTAATTCGAAGGAGCAACTGGAAACCATCGAAAAATACATTCGACTGGGAAAAGAGGAGGGCGCAGCCATTTACCAGAGTGCATGCGAAATTCCATCGAAGGGATATTTTTGTCGTCCTACGTTGTTTACGGAAGTTTCACAATCGCACCGAATCACCCAGGAAGAGATCTTTGGTCCGGTACTGACCATTCAAACGTTTCGTACGATCGATGAAGTGATTCAAAAAGCCAACAATACGCCTTTCGGCTTAGCCGCTGGAGTTTGGACGGATAAAGGCTCCCGAATTTTTAATTTAACTACAAAATTGAAGGCCGGCGTCGTTTGGGCAAACACCTACAATAAATTTGATCCCACCTCCCCTTTCGGTGGCTATAAAGAGAGCGGATTTGGTCGAGAGGGAGGCCTTCATGGATTAGGAGCATACCTTAAATAGCTAGAAGTAATGGAAATATTAAAAACCTACAAAATATACCTCGATGGAGCTTTTCCAAGAACGGAATCCGGAAGGTATTATCCCGTTGTGGACCCTCAGGGAAACACCTTAGCAAATATGTGTTTATGCTCTCGAAAGGACGTGCGTAATGCAGTGGTAGCTGCCCGAAAAGCCCTTGGTGGATGGTCGGAAAAAACAGCGTTTAACCGTGGTCAGATTCTTTACCGTATTGCCGAAATGCTTGAAGGTAGAAAGGGTCAATTTGTAGAAGAGCTCATCAAGCAAGGAAGTTCCAAAGCGAAAGCAGAAAAGGAAGTTCAACATACCCTAGACCGCATAGTGTATTATGCCGGTTGGGCGGATAAATACCAGCAAATTGCCAGCAGCGTGAATCCGGTAAGTTCGTCGCACTTTAATTTTTCGGCCTTGGAACCCATGGGAGTCGTTGGCATAATTGCCCCCCAAGATTCTGCCCTATTGGGCTTGGTAAGCCTTGTGATTCCTGCAATTTGCGGAGGAAATACGGCGGTGGTGGTATCTTCTGAAAACCTTCCCTTATGTTCCATCACCTTTGCCGAGGTGCTTCATTCTTCGGATGTACCGGGAGGCGTGGTCAACATCCTGACGGGAAAGGTATCGGAACTTGCACCGACCTTAGCATCGCACATGGATGTGAACGCTTTGGTGTCTTCTTCCTTGGGCGAACTGGAAAAGCCCCTGGCCTTATCGTGCGTTGAAAACCTAAAACGGAATATGGTTTATACAAATACGGAAGAACAAGGATTGAATTTCATAACGGATTTACAAGAAGTAAAAACCACCTGGCATCCTATTGAAAGTATAGGAGGGGCAAGCAGCAGTTATTAAACCAGGTACATTAAAACTTCCAATAATCGTTGGGTTTCATCCAAGCTTGGAGTTCTTCTTTGGTTAAAAAAACTTCGGGTAATCCAACAGCGTATGGGCCGACTTCGTACTGTTGGTAAATAAACCTCAGTCCTTTGGGCTCCAAAGCAAATACTTCGGCTAACTGGAAGGGCTGATCTCCCGAGGTAAACCACCAATCTTCCCCTTCGTTTTGTTGCATAAATTTACGTTTGACAAATTGGGTTAATTTAACCATGTTATTAGGGTAGAATAATTGGTTAAGGGTGATGATGTTTCCATCACGTAAATCAAAATTCAATACTTGAACCGTATAGGAACCATGGGCTGCCCCAAGGGCATAATAATCTGAGGTAATCCCAAAACTCAAAAACACCTGACCCGTATCACGAACTTCACAGGTAATTGATTCTTGGAATAAATTTTCTTCAAGATTTGCTGGATTTTGATCTTTTACTTTGTCAACAAAGGCTTTTAACGCGGGAATTCCAGCTGCGTTTCCGGTGATTTTTTGAGTAATAACTCGGTTAATTTTTTGTGCTACTGAGGCATCTGCAAGGGAAACGGTTAGCAATTCTACAGTTCTTTTACTGCACCAATCCTCTATGTATTCCATTTCATCGGTTCGCGGGACATCGCAATTTTCGGCACTGAACACCTGTTTTCTGACGCTCAATCCTGCATGAAACGGCGGTGTTGACGGTGTGTTATGGATAGATTCCTGTTGAGTAGCTTGTGGCGAAGGCTTTTGTTCATTTGAATCCGAACAACTGAAACAAAAAACCAAGATAGTTGCGGGAAGAATCGAAAATAAAATACGCATACGCAAATTTAGGTGATTCTGAAATTTTAACCACCCTTCTTTTTTTTATTTTTTCCAGCAGTTTTTATCTCGGACTCCTCTTCCTTTTTTGGATCTGGGCGATGTTTGAATCGGCTGGGGGGTTCATCTCCTAAGACGATGCGCACATAGCAGCCTGTTCTTTTGCCATCGCCTAAAAATAGAATGTCCGGATTTTGCCCATGAATTAAGGCATAAGGTGAAGAATAAGCGTTACCCAGGGTGACCACTTCGTAGGAATTGGTATCCCGTACCCATAGCGCTGTTTCCATCCCAATACCTGCAAATTCTCCATTTTCGTTGCGGTAACCTCCGGGTTGTAACCCAAAATCAAAATAGTTTTCTCCGGGGTGCCCAACACCCCATCCCAAAGAATCACGCAATCTCAATCCCACCAAACCCTTACCCGGGTAATTGGATATTCCTGCGTTAATATAACTGTACAGTTTACTGTAATCCTCGTTGTTAGCCACTCGACTTTTATCGGGGGCTAAACCTCTTGGATCCGCAATCGCAAACCAATTATAGATTAGTCCGTATTTGCGCGCCAATGAAGTATCGTTTTTATAGGCGCAATAAGCGGGTTCGCCGTTTTGTAGGCATTCAATCCACGCTTCACGAGTACGCGCGTTGCGAATTTCATCGCCGTTATTAAACTTAGTTACATGCAAATTGGTGGTGGACCAATAGGTGTCATTAATTTCAACTAAATCGATTTTTTGTTGGGCATTAATCCGAACAAACAGTGCAAGAAGTAAGGTTAACAAGCTTGGTTTCATGCCTGCTAAATGTATTTGCTGACGGAATGTTACAGGATAAATTCCACTTTTTTGCAATCCTACAGAAATCCTTACTTTTGTGACCACGGGATGTAGCGCAGTCCGGTAGCGTACACGTCTGGGGGGCGTGTGGTCGCAGGTTCGAATCCTGTCATCCCGACCAAACCCACCTTACCCTCTGCCTAGGCAGGGGGTTTTATTTTGAAAAGCGACGTAAAAGCGCGCTTTTACAGGGAGCTTGCAGAAAATAAAACCATGGCGAAGCCAGGGTAAGGTGGGTTTGAAAGTCCACGCCCCCAAAGGTTCTCTCCGACGTAGGAGGAGAAATCCTTGAAATTGGACATTAGGACGTTTGGACATTAGGACGTTT
>RFQF01000017.1 GCA_009925805.1 Flavobacteriia bacterium
TGATTTTAAGCAAAATGGAACGGGAAGCAATACGATGATATTTAATCACTCCCGTAATAATGCGCTGAAAAAGGGGCAATCAAGGTGAGGAAATAAATATCGAGGATTTCTTGAAGGACGAACACAAGGAAGAAAATACCGCTTAATTTTGCACCTCAGTAATCTTGAATTGAAAGATATTTAACTGCCGGTAACCGAAATACACCTTCCTGGAATTAGAACCCTAATAAAAATCCTACATTCAGGTTGTAATAATAATCTTCAATGGGCAAAGGGCGATATCCGTCGTAGGAATGGTCGTATTGAACTTGTACGGTAAAGTGCTTTGTAACGTGAAACGAAACGCGTAAATCAAGAATCCATCGGGGATTAATGAAGTTCTTAAACTTTTGATTCATAGGAAACTGCACAAAAGAACTTGCCGCTAAATCAATTGCATCATTGAATTTTATAGAGGTTTTTAGCGAACTATTTAACCGAGGGAAATATCGTTCCACATTATTTAGACTATCCTTGATAAAACCAAAACCCGAGAGCGAGGGGTTCCATTTTTCGTATTCATAAAACGCGCCAATGCTAGCGTACAAGTCATCTTTTCGGTTTTCCCAAAATCGAAACCTCAGGTTGCATCCACCAAGCGCCCTCCGCTGCAATCCCCAAACAGCATTCCACTGATATTGCATATAAAAATCCGGGTAGTACCTTCGGGTATCGTTATCCCTGTACCGCGTTTGAAAATAACCGTTGTTCTCCAATATATTCTTTCCGTTGAACGAAGCATCGGTGTTCGCCAAAAGGATCCAAACGGTGCGTTGTTTTTTTAGGAAAAAATCATTTTCAATTTGTGCGGCAAATTGCACCAAATTGCGCCGTTGCTTGTCCATGTTGAACCCAAAATTCAACGATAATTTATTGCGCCTGAAAACGGTGTCATTGCTTTGCGTCCTATCTACATTCAACACCTGTGCCTGAATTCCTAGCAAACAAGTGACAAAAAAAAATGTTAATCGATGTTTATTCATTACCTCCTCCAAATATTTTTTCACTAAAGAAACTAAAGAAAAGCGATAAAATAGTAATCATTACTATAAAAGCAGGAATGAACACCAAAAGCAATTAAATTATTTAAAGGGTTAGGCTTCTAAGCTAATGCTCCACTGTTAAGGTTTATTTCCAAGTTTTTGCTACTTTCACGCAAATAAATGTTGAGTGCTTTATGAGCAATAACCTCCCGAATACCCCGAAAAAAGTCGAATTGACGAAAATCGTAATATATTCAATCTTGGGATTGATGCTTGCTGCCTTAATTTTTTTCTTGGTGAAGTCCTTACTCGATCAAAAACGAAACACCGAAGAACAAGCCAAGTCCTTTAAAACCCAAATGAAAGAGCTTAAGTTTGAATTGAAGGCAGTAGAACAGCAGTACCATCGAATGACCCAAAAACGCGATTCGTTGCAAAATTGGGTGGATTATTACCATCCTATGCGCGCGATCATTTACAACGCTAAGTTGCGCGACCGCGTATTGGAAGTTTCCAGCTTCAAACCCGGTGATGTCGCAAAATTTAAAGTGGATTCCACCAGCGCGGTCATCGTAGAAATCAAAGTAGGAGGCAATGACCTCACGTATTACGTGAACTATTTAGTTAAAAATAGAAAAGGTCAACTCGTGGAAGTTTCTCCTTACGAATTGTTTAAGCCTTAACGCTTATTTTTCCTTAGGTTTTATTTATTTGATTCGTGGACGCAAGCAAAAGCGATACATTTTGCGCTATTCGCACGCAGATATCTTCCAAAGGCAAATCGTTTTCATCTCTCCCAAACGGGTCTTCAATTTCCTCGGCGAGGATTTCCATGGAAACCAAGGCATAAAATACAAAAGTGGAGATCAACACCGACCAATATTGAAACGGCTCTACAAAGGCAAGAGGCATAGTAATCACGTAAAGAAAAATGAATTTCTTAAAAAATAAACTATACGAAAGGGGAATAGGGGTTTTTTTAATGCGTTCGCAAGCTCCAAGACTGTCGATTAAATTGGCAAGTAATTTATTTAAATGCATCCACTGAGCCGGTTGAATCCGGTTTGCTATTAATAATCGATGCACTTCAAATTGTAGCTCTTTGACGACAAGTAAAGGTTGATTATCTGTGGATGCTAATTCTTGAATTCCTTTTGTGTTTGTAATTTTCTCACCTCTTAAATGGCTTTTTAAACTCGCACTGAAAAATGTGATTAATTCCACAATTCTTTGGCGTTCGGTTTCCTTCAAATCTAAAGTTGAAAAGAGGATGGCCAAGTTTCTGGAATCATTGACCACGGATCCCCACATTTTTCGCCCTTCCCACCAACGGTCATAAGCGGTGTTCGTTCGAAAAACAAGCAATAAGGAAATAACGAAACCCAAAAGAGAATACACCGAAGTGAGGTTTTTCAGTATGGGTTTTGAACCAAAAAAATGCATTTCTAAAAACGTAATCAACGCGGTAAGGAGAGCAATATAGATAAGTTCTTTCCAAAGAATACGAATCGTATCGCTTTTGTGAAGCGAGAATATGAAATGTACCCAATTCTTTGGATTGTAATTAATCATTTAAACAAGATTCAATATATTGGATTGAACAAATAAAAACGATTTCGATGCCTATTGTTTTATCCAATTGGATTTCCATGGACCCAGGTGCAGTACATAACTACCGGATGAAAAATCCCCCACATTCAATTGGAAAGTGGCGTTGGTCATGATTTCTTTTAGCACTATTTTTCCGCTTATATCTACTACGGTTAAGGTTTCTCCCAGGTATTTGGAATCGGCGGTAACGGTTAAGGTGGTTTGTGTCGGATTGGGGAATACGTTCATCGCTACCCCTACATTTTCCTCCATCCCCACCCCAATGCCCGGCAATTCCGTCCACTTAAAAATCTTAGGCATGCCCAACGTATCAAAGCTCATCTCCGCGATGGCCAATTTCCCGCCTTTTCCCACCCAAGAGTAGCTGTGCGTCGTATCCTTACTGCTGCTCACCAAGGTCCAGGTTGGTGGGAATAACGGCATGGCGAAAATGGAATCCGTTGCAATTTCGATCGTGTGAACACGCAACACATCGTACGTTCCATGAGGGGTAGTAATTTTTCCCCAAGCATCCGTGGTGTCTTTCACCAAGGAACTGCGCTTGAACTTAATTTGACTGATCAACGGATTGATTGCCTGCCCCGGCACCGTAACATTGATGCCATACGTATCGCTGAAACTGGAACCGTAGGTCCTTGGGAATTGATGCAACGTAAGATCGGGAGAAAACGCTGCGTTGATCACGCCCGTTCCTAACAAATCGCCGGAAAACCCTTGGGTTGAAAAGCTTTGAGCGGCATTTTTAAAATACAAATAATTCGTGTTGTCCGTGGTCATGGCCATGTTCGATGTGCCGAATTGATTTCCATTTGGGGTAGAGGCTACTGAAACCACACTTGTATTTTCCGAAATCACATAATTGCTCGTTGCGGTGAAATTCCATGTTTGGTTAGGACCGCTTCCTCCAGGGCCTTGCAACACGGTCATCGTGTCTGATTTCCTCGGAATATTATCGCCCACCGATGGCATATCGTTTTGGTCTAGGGTGATTTGTGCAGACAAAGCGCCTGCAATAAGGCAGGCAACGAGCAGTAAAGCAGATTTCATAACGATTTGTTTTTTCAAATTTAAGCAATTTTTCGAAAGCGAAACACTCCCATACCCAGTAAAGCGAGCAACAGCACGGCAAACAATAAGTGCGCTGTTTGCACCAGTCCCGGCAAATCGAAATAGGCCAAAAGGACGCCCGCCGTCAGTTCGGTGCCAAGTATAAGAAAGGCCCATCGAATAATTGGAATTTTATGCGCTCGTTCGTTTCGCCAAGCCAAATAGGCAACAATAATTAACACCAACCAGCTAAAACTTCGGTGAATCAAGAACTCGATTCCAAAATAATCGCTCCAAGCTTCGCGGCCCAAGCCCTGCTTCGTCAAGACATCGATGTATTCCCGCACTTGGGTACCCAAAAACATTTGATAAAAGGTAATGCCGAATGCCGCCCACCACAGGTAAAAGGTAGCTTTATTGACGCGAATGGGCGTGCCCTGTTTTGGGGAGATTCGATAAACAAGGTACAACTGAATCAGTAAGATAACCAAGGCTAAAAACAAATGCACGGTAATCGTCCAAGGCACCAAGTTCGTGGCCACTACGATCGAACCCAACCATGCTTCCACTGCGATGAGCACCAGATTAAGTGCGGAAAGTCCGAGCAGCCAGCGTTTTCGGTAGAAAAGGATGCTCCAAACAAAGCCCAACAGCATGAGATTGCCAGCCATAAATCCCAACAAACGGTTGATGTACTCGGTGTAGGTGCGGGCCGCATTGAAGGGCTCGTCTTGCAGCAAGGTGGGGTCTTTTTCGATCTTTTGGGCGTTTTCTTCCATGCCCAGTTTACGCAGAAAGGCACAGAATTTCACCGCTTTTTTGGCTCTTTTTTCTTGAAATATGGACAAGTAATTCGAGGGCAATTGGGATTCAGCGGTGGGAGGAATCCACTGTCCGAAGCACTTGGGCCAATCTGGACATCCCATACCCGATCCCGTAATGCGCACCAAACTCCCAGCGCAAATGACCAAAAACAAGCTAATCAACGTGATCCATTGAAAGCGGAGGAAACGTTTTGAGAATTTCACATGCAAAATTAGTGCATTCAATGCAAAGTATCCTGACCTATCCTCAGGAACATTGAAAATACACGAAGCGAGGAAGCGCAATACGTAAAGAGAAATTCAGCAATACCGGTGAAAATCTTGTGGAGATGCTAAAGCATTATTCCTTTGAATTAATACCTAGTTTTAACATAGCATAGGTGAATTTACAGTCGGCTGCTTTTTCAAGCGCTTTAAGGAGTTTTTGCTGAACCACGTCTTCTTTGTCTGCCGTGTATATATGGTCATATTTTTTTTCTAAACTAGAAATACACTTTTCTGTTTCTTTTCCCATGGATTCTAACGCTGTTGCGTCAGTCATTGCCTGCTCGGGGTTTTCGCTCATGGTAGCTTGAATCCCTACCATCATTTTTTCCTGATCTCCATTGGAATTAATGATAGCAGTCTTCATGGCAGGAGAAATGTTGGAGCTACTTTTATTGATACAAGCACACATATCCACAGCCAAGTTGTCATAATCGTCACTGCTCGCCATATTACAAGCAAATAAAACAGTCATCAGTACCGCGAGGGTCAAAAAGAATACATTTTTCATAGGGTAAAATTTAGGTTGACACGAAGATAGGTAATTAAGCAAAAGGAGAACAGAAATTGGAAAAAAATACGTGGATTGCGCAGCAAGGAGATAACCTATGGTTTTTTGGTTGGTTGACTCAAATACCGAATCACCTCCGCGGCACCGTGCAAGCCAAATAAGGCCGGCATGTAGCTGATGGTCCCGTAAAAAGATTTCTTGAAGTTCGTTCCATCGGTCATTTTAAGCGATTTTTTGTCTTGCAATTCGGAAGAAAAAACGGCCTTAATTCCCCGCAGGGATGCACCATGCCGTTTGATGCGTTTTTTAATATGCGAACCCAGTTTGCAATTATGGGTATCGACCAAGTTTACCACTTTAACTGTGGAGGGATCAGATTTTCCCCCAGCGCCTAAATGGGTAATGACCTTGATTTTTAATTTTTTACACATTAAAAGCCACGCGAGCTTGGGCGATACCGAATCGATGCAGTCCATGACATAATCCGGTTGATAGGTGGTTAATAATTCCCAAACGCGCTCTGGAACTACGAATTCTTCCACAACGTTCAGGTTTACCTCAGGATTGATATCGCGAAGTCGTTCTGCGAGTACCACTGCTTTGTTGCGCCCCACCGTGGAATCTAAGGCGGTAAGCTGGCGGTTTTTATTCGTGGGGTCGAAGACGTCTCCATCAATGAGGGTAATCGTTCCAATTCCTGCCCTGGCAATGAATTCCCCTGCAAAAGAACCTATTCCGCCAAGTCCCACAATCATCACGTGCGATTGCGACAGTTTTTCGAGTTTTTCGGCCCCGATCAACAACTCAGAACGCTCTAACCAATGGCTCATGGGCCAAAAATAGAAAGAAAATTTTGTTCAATCATGGGAATAAGCTCCTCCATGGTACGCCCAGTAGCCAAACAAAAATTATTATAAACGGCTTCAATGCTTTCCAGTTCGTCGTCGGTCTCGAAAAGCAAACGATTCAAAGGAATTGTTGCAAGTAAGGGAAGAAGTTGAGGATTCCTCAGGGCTGCAGGACCGATACTTACATGGATGGCTGTCGCAAGAAGTCGAGGCAATTGTTTTGGGGCATTAAAGCCATGGATCACCCAAGGGGTGCGGTAGTGGCTTGCATAGAGTGCGAAAAATTCGTCCCAAGCGCGGACCAGGTGAAAGATGACTGGTTTTTGCAGTTCATTTGCAAATTGGAGCTGGGCTATTAGAACCGCTAGTTGAAGTTCGAGGTTCGGCCCTTGGAGGCGATCCAAGCCCACTTCCCCTAAGGCAACGCAGTTTGGTTGGTGCAATGCATGTTGTATTTCTTCCAAATTCGCTTGGTCGGCAAGCCAAGGATGCACACCGAATGAGTGTTTTTGAGAAGGGGATATTTGACTTGCTTGCAGCACGGAAATTTCAATCGGACGGAAATGGTGGGTGTGAGCATTGTAAAAGCGCATGTGAAAACAAATTTAAGGCCTTGTTAAGAAAAGTTTTCAAATGTGGTGGATTTTTGTATATTCGGCGACAATTAAATCGAAGTTAATAATGGAACCTCAATCCCCAAAGGCAAAAATTCGTCACCCAAAAGCATTGTATTTATTGTTTTTCACTGAAATGTGGGAGCGATTTAGTTATTATGGAATGCGCGGAATCTTGATTCTTTACCTTACTAAAACGTATTTTCAAGGTGGATTGGCGATAAAAGAAACAGATGCTTCATTAATTTACGGTTTCTTTACAGGATTTGTGTATTTCACACCCTTAATCGGAGGATGGTTAGCCGACCGATTTCTTGGTCAAAGATTAGCCATTACCATTGGGGGTATCACAATGATGATGGGGCAGTTTACCTTGTTTGCAATGAATAACCATGTGGGTTTATATTTAGGATTGGTTCTGCTTATCATAGGAAACGGTTTTTTCAAACCGAATATTTCGACCTTGGTGGGAAGGCTTTATGAAGAAAATGACCCCCGCAGAGATGCTGCATTTTCGATTTTTTATATGGGTATTAACTTGGGTGCTTTCTTAGCGCCATTGGTCATTGGGATTTTTAGCGATGATATTTTTGCTGTGAAAGATGCTTCGGGGACTATTGTAACGTATGGCTATAAATATGGATTTCTGATTGCTGGCATAGGAATGTTACTTGGGCAAGTATTGTTCAATTCTTTGGCGAAAAAGTACTTAAAGGATATTGGCTTAAAGCCCGCTAGCGCCACGAATAACTCGAATGATACGGAAGTAAAGCCGGTAGCCAAGGAGGATCGTCAGCGACATATAGTGATTTTTATTTTGACGGCTTTCGTAGTATTCTTTTGGGCGGGATTCGAGCAAGCTGGTTCTTCACTTTCCTTGTATACCGATAAATTTATTAATCGAAATCTTTTTGGTTTTGAAATCTCCTTCACACCATTGGTGAGTTGTGCCTATCTCCAGTAGGGCTTTCTGTGGTAACTAAATTATCGCACCCAAAATTCGCTTCTTTAATGATGGGGGTATGGTTACTTGCATCCTTTTTAGCTAACATCATTGGCGGTTTTGTAGCTGCGGTGGTAGAATCCCTTGGTGCTTCCACCATTTTTGCCACGATCGCCGCATTTGTAATCTTCCTAGGATTGGTAATGATCTTCTTGAACAAAGTTATACTAAAACTTATGAATGGCTTGCGCTAGCCACAAGCTAAGTGATTCCTGTTGAGCTGGCCTAAACCTTCATTTAACTAGCATCTCGGCTTAAGTCTTACACTCTGTACTTCTTAAAAAAGCTTTCCCAGTTCCAAAGAAAATGGATCAGTAATTCGTCGAGCCGCTTCAATAACACCGGATTTGGGGAATTTACACGCTTGAAATATTCGTCCTGAAACTCATTCAATTCGTACTTATGAAACACGGCTTTGGACATTGCATACAACGTAGTTTTCGACGGCACATTCACGCGCTTCATGAATTGCTTGTATTCTTGTATTAGTTGCCGTAATTCCAAAGAATCCATCGAATAGGATGCCGCAAGTTTCTCTTGCACTAAATGAATGGTTCGCGTTCCGGTATGTCCTTCAAACAATCGCTCCATTTCGATGATATTGGCCGTTATTACAATGAGTGCAAAATCATGGATGTTTTGCGGTAATACCGAAGGAGGACTTACAAAACTTGGATCCTCGTTGATGCAATCACATACCGTCTCAAACCCACGATCAATCACATCAAAAATTCCATTCACGAATATGGTGGATATTTGATCCTCGGTGAGTTTTTTCTTGAGAAAATTAGACAACATTGCGTTAAGCGAATATTAAGTTTCTGCAAAAATAAGGATTGTAGGCACGCTTAAAATTTTACAGCCTTTTATGTTATTAACGGAGTTTTCAACACTTATCCTTCGTACTTTTGTCGAAAATTTACCGCATGAAAGCCACAATTGTTACTTCTAAAGGCAACATGGTTGCCGAACTTTACACTTCCGATGCCCCAAATACGGTGGCTAATTTTCAAAAACTTGCCGACCAAGGGTTTTACAATGGCCTGAAGTTTCACCGTGTAATTCCTGATTTTGTTATTCAAGGAGGTTGCCCCAACACCCGCGACGGAGCTCAAGGTTTGCCCGGAACGGGAGGGCCCGGCTATCAAATCGATTGCGAATTGGAAGGCGAATTGCAATATCACGACCGTGGTGTACTATCCATGGCGCATGCTGGGAGAAATACCGGTGGTTCGCAGTTTTTTGTATGCCATTCCCGAAATAACACCGCCCACCTTGATCGAAACCATACGTGTTTTGGAAAAGTAACCGAAGGGTTGGATGTGCTAGACGCCATCACCCAAGGCGATACCATCGAGCAAATTTCCGTTAGCGAATAACTACGCTTCCTGAAAGTTTCCGAATTGGGCAATAATCAGCGAGGCCAGTTCTTCACCTATTCGGTCCTGCGCCTCGTTGGTTGCTGCCCCGATGTGCGGCGTGCAAGCAATTTTTGGGTGATTCAATAAGCGGGAGTCTGGATTGGGTTCGTTGTTGAACACGTCCAAAGCGGCAAAGGCAACTTGACCCTCATCCAATGCTTGCAACAAGGCTTCTTCATGCACCACACCACCGCGCGCTGCGTTGACGATACGTACCCCCTTTTTCATAGTTTTGAATTCTTCCTCACCCAATACTGCCCCTCCATCCGCTTGTTTGGGTACATGAAGCGAAAGGTAATCCAATTCCGGTAGCACTGCATTCAAGTCCGTGCTGCACGCCACGGGAACTTTTACTAATTGGTTTAGGCCTACTGGAACTTCAACTTCAATTTGTGTTGCTTCTTTGCCTACTGCCACCACCCGCATTCCCGCCCCGAGGGCGTAACCCGCCAAAGCTTGACCAATTCTTCCAAATCCAACGATTCCAAGGGTTTTGCCACGCAATTCCACGCCTTTTCCGTAGGCTTTCTTAAGGTTGTTGAAGTCTCCGCTGCCAAGGTTTCGATAGGAGTCATGCAGGAACCGCGAAATAGAAAACATATGGCCCATCACCAGCTCAGCTACGGACTGTGAGGATGAAGCGGGTGTATTAATCACGGTGATTCCTTTTTCCTGAGCATAGCGAACATCGATGTTATCCATTCCAACTCCTCCACGGCCGATCAATTGAAGCGAAGGGCATGCATCAATGAGTTCTTTTCGCGCGGTGGTTGCGCTTCGAACTAACAGGATTTCAATGCCGTGCTGATTCAGGTAGTCTGCTAAAGTTTCTTGCGCCACTTTATCGGTGATTACTTGATAACCTGCTTGTTCCAGGGCTATTTTACCGGCTTCAGAGATGCCGTCGTTGGCTAGTATTTTCATAATCAAGCAGTTTTTTCAAATTCTTTCATTACTTCCACCAACACTTGGACGCTCGCTAAAGGAAGGGCATTGTAAAGCGAGGCGCGGTAACCACCTACAGAGCGATGTCCGGGTAATCCTACGATTCCAGCGGCTTTCCAAAGGGCATCAAAATCGGCCGCGCGGGATTCGTCATTCAATAAAAACGTAACATTCATGTTCGAGCGATCCTCCACAGATACAGCGCCTTTGAACTGGCTATTGCGGTCAATTTCATTATACAAAAGTTGTGCTTTCGCAATATTTCGTTGTTCTGCGGCAGCAACGCCTCCATTGGAAATGAGGTCTTTCAGGTTGAGCATGGCCACGTAAACGGCAAACACGGGGGGCGTATTCATCATGGATTCCTTATCTACGTGCTGCTTGAGGTCTAGGTAGGTAGGTAAGAATGGGGAAGTGGATTTTCCAAGAACTTCATCCTTAACAATGTAAACGGTTGCCCCTGCTGGACCGAGATTTTTCTGAGCACCGGCATAGATTAAATCGAAATCTGAAACGTTGATTACTTTGGAAAATATGTCAGAGGACATATCGCAAACCAGGGGTAAATCGGTGGCGGGAAACGTGTGGAACTGGGTGCCAAAAATGGTGTTATTCGACGTGAAGTGTACGAAATCTAGGCTGCTCGGGATCGAGTAGTTTTTGGGAATATACGTAAAGTTCTGATCTTCCGAGCTTGCGAAAACCGTTACATCGAGTCCTACTTTTTTCGCCTCTTTGATGGCTCCGGAGGCCCAAGTGCCCGTGTTCATGTAACCGGCGGCTTTGTGTTCGCGCATCATGTTGAGCGCGGCGATGGTAAACCCGAGGGTGGCCCCACCTTGTAAGAACGCTACCGAGTAACCTTCCGGAACCCCAAGTGCTTGCTTCGTAAGGGCGATGGCCTCATCCATTACCGCAACAAAGTCTTTGTGACGGTGAGATACTTCCAAAATGGATAAACCATTAAAATCTAAAACAGCTTTCGAGGCTTGTTCAAAAACAGGTTGGGGTAAAATACACGGACCTGCACCAAAATTGTGTTTCATTGTTCTTTGTTTTAGGGATTGATTGTTGAGTTAAGTCCGTGGCTTGTTACAGGTTAAGCCTCGGTTTTCGGCGCTTTAGTAGTTTTTTTATTCCCTTTTTCACTTGCCACTTTCTTTGTAGCTTGGGGTTCTTTTTTTGGTGCTTCAGCACCTTCAATAATCGCAACTTTAGAGCTTGTAATTGAGGTACTTTCCTTTCGCTTACGCACGTTTCCGTAGGATCCCATTACCCGTTTTCCTTTAGCTGTTTTTTTATCTCCTTTTCCCATGTGTGTATTATTTTTTCGTACTGTAACAAAGTTAAAATTCTTTTTCTAAAAACACGTTGCGGAATTGTTTTTCCAACATTTCTCCTCCATTAAGCATGCGTTTGCACCATTCGATTTTTAAATGCGTTTGTTCATCGCGTGTCAGTTGCCAAGGAAGGGTAGACGCGTTGATACGTTCTTTAAGCACTTGCAATAACAACGCAACTGAAACAGAGAGGTTGAAGCTCTCAGTAAAACCGTACATGGGAATTTTCACATGGTAATCTGCTTGCTCAAGCAATCCTTCGGAAAGCCCAAGGCGTTCGGTCCCAAAGCAGAGCGCTACGGGTTCATTTAAGGGAAGCGATTGAGGTGTATAGGCATGCGCATGGGGTGAGGTTGCCACAATTTTATATCCTCGGTATTTTAAGGCGCGAAGGCAATCCTCGGTGGCCCTACCGCGTTCGGTGTAGCGATGTAAATCGACCCATTGCCCTGCACCTCGGGCGGCTTTACGTTGCAAGGTATATTTATAGCGATCTTCAATCGCGTAAAGGTCTTGCACCCCAAAACACTCACAAGTGCGTATTACCGCAGATGCGTTGTGCTCTTGAAACAAGTCTTCTAAAACCACGGTTATATAACGGGTTCGTTCTTGAACTATTTGTTCGAACAAACGTGCTTTGTGCTCAGTTAATAGGGCTTCAAATTGTTGATATACAAAATGATTTTCGCTCATCAAACGATTATTTTGGGTCTTCTTTGCCGGAATAATCGCTGCGCTTAATCCATCCCCTTCGCAGAAAGTAAAGGAACAGCAATATGCTTACGATAAACATAATTCCCCAAACGACGAAATAAGCGTATTTCATTTTCAGTTCGGGCATGGTTTCAAAGTTCATCCCATAGACCCCAACGATGAAGGTTAGCGGAATAAAAATAGAACTAACGATCGTTAAGGTTTTCATGATTTCATTCATGCGTTGACCTTGGGACGCGTAGTAGAAATTCGCGAGACCGTCCAGGATTTGAATTTGACCATCGATTTCGGTAATCAAATTATTGCTGTGATTGTGAAGGTTCGTAAAATAGCGCAAGTTTCCGGGGTGAATTAACGTTCCCTCGCTGCTGGATATTTGTTCCGTAATATAGCGCATAGGGCGGGCAATCGTGCTCAATTGTATTAATTTCCTTTTTTGGGCTTCAATGTCGTGCAAGATTAATTTGTCTTCGTGTTCATGAAGCCTTAATTCCAAGCGGTCGGTTACCACAATTACTTCGTCTAAAATAGAATAGTAATTATCTAAAATGGCCTCCATGCATCGGTATAAGAGAAAATCCGATTTTTGAGAGCGAATTTTACCTTTGGTTTTTTCAATGCGCTCCCGAACCTCGTCGAAGTAATTATTGCGTTTGGTTTGCAACGTAATTAAATAATCTCTCCCTAGAAAAAAGCTCACCTGATCTTCTTCTAAATGTTCCATATCCCCGGGTATACTCTTAATGAACATTACACTGAAATACAAATAACTGGGGTATTCCTCTACCTTAGGTCTTCGCTGCCGTACATAAATGTTCTCGATACTTATTTTCTCAATATTCAATTTAGTACATAATTGAAGAATGGAGTCATGATCCGATAGTCCGTGGATGTTTAACCAACATAAATGGTCTGCATCCAGTTCTGCCTCCAAAAAATCGTTGGAAAAATACGCTACTGAATCCCTTTTTAAGGCATAAAAACAATGGTTGTATTTATAAAGCTCGCATTGATTCTCCATAATTTACCTTTTATATGCCTCAGAGGTACTGCACTTCGCGCATTGGATTTTCTTGAAAAAAAAACGCCATATTAAGTACCCCAAGGCACCTAAAACAACAAGAATTACTGCGATTTTTTCAAGCATGCGCTAAGGTAATTAATTCTTGTAACAATGCACAACGTCGGTTGATTCAGAACTTATTGCGAAGTGTAAAGGTTTAGCTTTAAAATAATTGGTAACATAAAAAAGCTCCACCATAGGCCATGGCTCCAAAGAGCAACAGTTGAATTATGGGGATGCGCCAAGAACCCGTTTCGCGTCGTGCTACGGCCAAGGTCGACAAACACTGCAGCGCAAATACATAAAAAACCATCAGCGAAATTCCGGAAGCTAGCGTAAACTTCTTACTTCCATCGGCCTTTTTTTCCTGCAGGAGTTTATCTTTTAAGCGATAACTCCCCGAAGTTTCTGCATGAGCATAAATCGTCGACAAGGTACCAACGAACACTTCTCTTGCCAGGAACGAAGATCCTATGGCAATGCCAATCTTCCAATCGTATCCCAAGGGAGCTATTATAGGTTCGATTCCTTTTCCAAATTTTCCCAGATACGAATGCTCAAGTAACACGGAGGACTCTAGGCGTTCGCGCTCATCGTTTTGAGCACTTATGTACGCTTCTTGTTGCTTTAAAACTCGAAGTGCGGTTTTGCGCTCAGCGGTTGGACCATAATTCGATACTGCCCAAATCACAATGGATAATGCGAGAATGATCCCACCGGCTTCTAAAACGAATACCTTAATTTTGTCGAAGACGGTCATCAATATATTGCGCCAATGCGGAGGTTTAAACTCGGGGATTTCAATCAAATACAACGATCGCCTGTCCTGGCGAAGCACCTGCTGCATTACCCAAGCTACGGTTAAAGCTGCAACAATACCCAATAAATATAAAGCGAAAAGCACCAAACCCTGCAATTGTACAAATCCCAAAACGGTTTTTGAAGGGATGACCACCGAAATAATCAGCGTATAAACTGGAATTCGTGCGCTACAACTCATAAGAGGAGCCACAAATAAGGTAATTAGTCGCTCCTTGGGATTGGGGATTCCGCGCGTGGCCATGATCCCGGGAATTGCACAAGCCATACTGGATAATAAGGGCACAACACTTCTGCCGTTCATTCCAAAAGGCCGCACCAATCGATCCATCAGAAAAACAGCACGGGCCATATACCCCGAATCTTCCAGCAAGGCAATGAAAAAAAAGAGCAAGGCAATTTGAGGTATAAAAACCAAAACTCCGCTTATTCCAGGGATTATTCCGTTGCAGACCAATTCCTGAAAAGGACCTTTGGGAAGTAGACCGGATAGGTAATCCGAAACCCAGTGAAATCCTTGTTCTATGGCGTCCATTGGGAAGGAGGATAAGGTAAAAACTGCTTGAAACAAGCCAATTAATATCAAAGCAAAAAAGAAGTATCCCAGAATGGGGTGGGTGAGTATTCCATCTAAGGAACTTTTTTCTTTGGATCTGGTTCGGGTAATTACCGACTTGTGAAACAGCTCGGATGCCTTTTGAAATCGTTTTTCGGCGTCCTGCTCCTGAAGCGATATATCCTCCAAAGCAATCATTCCCTGACTTACGGAAAAATAGGTTTCCTTTAAGCCATGTTCCATTTGATGTTGAAGGGCTTTTAGCAGGCGATCTTTTCCGAGTCCAACACGCGCATTCATAAGGACCACAGGCGTATTCGCGAGTTCCATTTCCAGCACATCTTGCTTGATTTCTACTCCGTTACGTTCCGCCAAATCCACCATATTAATGGCTAAGACCAAGGGAATTTGTAAATCGGCAAGCTGTGAAAACAGAAATAAACCCCGTTCCAGGTTAGAAGCATCGACCACCACCAACCCAATGCATGGTTCCTCTTGGGGATTCAAGGCGTTAAGCGCATTGTATACTACCTGCTCCTCGGCACTTTTTGGATAAATGCTGTAAATCCCGGGAAAATCGACGATCTCATGTTGTTGTCCTTGGAAGGTCATCGTTCCCGATTTTTGGTCAACGGTAACCCCGGGGAAATTTCCTACTTTTTGACGCAATCCTGTTAATGAATTGAATAGAGTACTTTTACCCGAATTGGGGTTTCCTAGTAACAGTATTTTCACCGCTTAGGATTAATTTACGATAATAAAATCGGCATCTTCAGACCTTACGGAAATGTTGGTATTTCCACATTGAAAAGCAATGGGACCCTGGAAGGGAGCGCGCATCATTAGGGTGATTTCCACGCCGGGAACCACACCCATTTCCAGTAATTTGGTACGCAACAAGGGGTGATTAATTTCTTTGATTTTAGCTTTTCCCCATTTCGGTATCGCGCTCAGTTTCATGTTACAAAAGTATGGCATTGAAGGAAAATTAAAATACCTTAAAAAAGGTATTTATGGTGCCAGAACAAAGCGAGCCGTTTGGCGAGAGCGTTGTTCCAAAAGAATTTTCCTGCCTTGAAGTAATTCCGCTAAAATTTCAGAGGTATAATGCCTCACGGTCAAAAGCTCCACCTGTTCGTTGTATTTGCAGCTAAATTCAGGTTTGAACAGATCGATTAACCGAGTCATATCCACTTTATCTCCGTCCACTAACGTAGAAAAATTCAAGGCGGAATTTTGCATCAAGTTGATTTTTATGGCATTAGCATAAAATCGTTCAAAAACCTTGGCCAATGCCTCTTCGTTGATAAAGGAAAAATCGTTGGCAAAAATCGTTAGCAAAATCTGATTTTTTTTCACAATAAACGACGGGATGAGGTGATCTTGCGAAGTGTCGCTTTGCACCACGGTACCCGCACTTTGTGGATCAATAAAACTTTTAATATACAACTTAATTCCTTGGTTTTGAAGAGGCTTTATCGTTTTTGGATGGATAACACTGGCGCCAAAATAGGCGAGTTCAATCGCTTCCTTGTAAGAAATGGATTGGAGCAATTGGGTGTGCTGAAAATATTTAGGATCGGCGTTGAGCATTCCGGGAACATCTTTCCAAATCGTTACGTCCTGGGCGTTTAGCGCAAATGCAACAATCGCTGCGGAGTAATCCGAACCTTCTCGACCCAAGGTGGTGGTGAAGCCTTCGGCAGTATGGCCAATAAATCCTTGGGAAATAAAGCAGGTAACTTCGGGATGTGCGGCAATTTTCGCTTGGAGTTTTTGGGTGGTCTTTTCCCATTCCACCTTAGCTTCCTTGTAATGGTGGTCGGTACGTATCAAC
>RFQF01000161.1 GCA_009925805.1 Flavobacteriia bacterium
ATCATTCCTTTCCAATCTCCCATTTTCACCCCTTGTTTGATGCCAATCTCTGCCGCCCAACCCTTCTCCGGGGTTAAATTGATGTTGGGAAAAATGTTCAAAGCACCCACAGACGTACTGGTGAACCGCTCACCCACGGACGGATAGCGAATCCCCTGGCCAAAGGATGCCCGAAGGTGCGTGTATTTTTGCAGTTCATAATGGACGCCAGCGCGAAAAACCGGGTAAAAGGGCAGGGTCATTTTTCCTAAGTTAAAATCCGAATCACCGCGTTTCATGTCCATAGTAAAGTACTCCATGCGCATTCCTGCGGTCAGGTCCAATTTACCCACATGTTGTTCAAATTGCGCATAGCCTGCAGCATTGGAGGATTGATGATTTCCAAACAGGTTGGAGAACACTTTATTATAAGAGTAGTAAATCCCTGAAATCAAAGTTCCTCCAGAGTTAAAGGTATGTTGAAATCCATAATCTCCGGTATATACAACGGCTCCATTGCTTTGTTGGCTGTTGTTAATATTCTGATTCGTGGTGAGGTAAACCCTTGATTTCAGGGTATGTTTATTTTTGAAGCGATCGATGTATTTCACATAAGGGTCAATGAATAAACGGTTAGCGATATTGTAGGTAAGCGTGGAAGCGGCTTTGGAAGTATCTGCCCCTCCGCTTGGAGTATACCCTTGGTCGGCACTTTGCCAAATCAAAAAATTTCCTGTTTTGTGGAACTGGTAATTGAAACTGATTCCTGCCTTTAAGCGTTCAATTTTTACCGGTCTGAAAAATAGCGTGCCGCTTATTCGGCCTCGTGTTTCTGTTTCTCCTTGTCGATATCCTCGGTCATTGAAAAAAACCGTCGAAAGCGTGTATCCAGTGCGTTTGAACATTTGGCTACGGAATAGTTCGATTTGTTGGTTCATTGGGTTAAAGCGCTGCGAGCTGTCGGGACCCCACCATTTTAAGGATTTCCTCCTAGGTGCATCATAGATGCCTGCTTGAACTTTGATTTTTGTTTCCGGAACTAATCCCGGTTCCTTTTCAGACAAGGCAATTACGCCATTCAATGCCCCGCTTCCATACAAAACCGAAGAAGCCCCTTTGATCACCTCTACTTGTGACGCTTGTTCGATGGGAATCGCATTCCATTGGGCATCGCCCGCGTATCCAGAGAGCAAGGGTAGGCCATTCCAAAGCATCATAACCCGACTCCCGGCACCGTACGCGAACCCTGACCCCCCGCGTATACTCACCTGCCCGTCCATGGTAAAAACACCAGGCGTTTGTTCCACAGCTTGCTCCAAGCTAACCATTCCCTTGTTCTCAATTAACCGCGGTTTAATAACTTCCAATGAAATGGGGATTTCTTCCACCTTTTGAGCGCGCTTATTGGCTGAAACGACCACGGTTTGTTCGGTTTTTTCATTGTTACGCAATCGAAGGGTGTAGTTTCCAGCAGTGTTCACCACCAAGGTATCGGTTCTATATTCCAAAAGCGAAAACACCAAAGTAACCGGATAGTAAACTGGGGTGATCGTGAAATTCCCCTTGGCATCCGACAGCGTTTTTTGACCTGTAGAAGCAACTATTTTTACGTTAATCAGGGGAGTTCCATCGGTATTATCTAAAACGGTTCCGGTTATTTGTGCTTGAATATAAAGCGAACCAAAAACAAATAAAAGTGCGAGTAGTCGTGAAATCATAGAAAGGTTTAGTTTCCGAAAGTACTAAAATTACAGTGAAAATTGAAATTGCAGTATGAGGGTTCTCGGAGGTTGAACCGTTCCAGGACGACTAACATACTCTACATTGAAGATGTTATCTGCGATGAAGTTGATTTTTACCCCCTTCTTAATTTGGTATCCGAGCCGCAAGTCAAGTACAGCCACCCCTCGGTGGAATTGCGCGCGGTATTTGGCCATTCCTACCAGCAATTCTTGCCCAAGAACTCCTTTTTCAAAAACCGCATCGATGTTTTTCATGTAACTGTTGTAACGACTTGATATTCCGAGACTTATCCCTCGATACGTGGCTTGTATATCTGCTTTTACCATGTGGTGAAAACGGTATTTAAGCATGTTGGTCGTAGGATCGGAAAAGGAAAGCCGGTAGATGGAGTCCTTGTTCAGGCTTATGGGATTCATGTAGGTATATCCAAGGAGCGAGGTAAGTTCAACTTCGTTTATTTTTCCTTGGCTATTCAAGGAGATTTCTACACCACTGATGCATGCCTTTTCCGCATTTTGTGCCTGAAAACCAACCCACTTGTAAAAATAGTTCAGGGCATTGGGATCCGACGTTTGTAGGGTTGCCATACTGTCGGGCTTGTATAATCCGAAGGTAAACTCTGTCATGTTCGAATAATAGTTAACAAAACCAGCAATGTCGGCCATGGCTTTCCAGTCCCCTATAATAAAAACCTGTTTCATTCCCAGCTCACCGGAAATCCCGGTTTCAGGGCGTAAATTCGGATTTTTGAAAACCACCAATCCTCCTACCGAAGTAGACACAAAGCGCTCGGCTACGGAAGGAAAACGAATTCCTTGTCCAAGCGAACCGCGTAAATGTGTTCCCTTGCGGGGTTCAAAATGTACGCCGGCACGGAAGATCGGATAAATAGGCAAGGTTAGATTAACAAGTTGAATTTTTGAATCTGCGGGTAAACTATCGAGGGAATAATATTCGAACCGAGCGCCTGCGGTAAAATCCCACCTATTCTTTTTAAATTCCCACTGTCCGTAAATGGCCGAATTCAGCGAAAGATGGTTCGAAAAAACCCAACTGTGAATTCTATTATGCGTATTCGTTATTCCTAAGGTGATGTTTCCATGATCGGCAATCTTATGTTGGTATTGATAGTCTAAATAATACATTTGCGCAAAAGAAGCGTCCACAATGGTTGTTTCATTCCCCGTGGTAACCAAATAGTATCGAGATCGAAGGTAATGACGCCCTTTGTTTCGATCAATATACCGAAAATAGGGGTCTACATTAATCCGAATGGCACGCTGCCTTGAAAGCGAGTTATCCATGGCTTGATACCCCATGGAATCGTTCTTCCAAAGCACAAATATCCCGGCGTCTTGCAACTGCAAGTTATAACTTAAACCGAGCTTATAATTGGCGTTTTCCTTTAAAGGTCGATAAAACAGGCTTCCGTTAATCCTTCCACGTGTTTCCATTTCCCCTTGCCGATAAGCTTCCGTATAAAAAGCATTCGCACCGAGGGTAAATCCAACGTGTTTTAATAGTTTTCCATAATAAACATCGGCTAAATGAAACGTAGGGTTGAAGGCTTGCTCTTTACCTTTTCCCCACCATTGCATGGATTTTCTCTTGGGGTTGCAATAAATTCCACTTTGAACACGGGATTCAAATATTCCTTCCGCTCCGGGTTCTCGTTCGTTCAAAGCAATAATACCATTCAATGCCCCGCTTCCGTAGAGCACCGAACTGGCTCCTTTAAGGATCTCTATTTGTGAAGCTTGTTCCATGGGGATTGCGTTCCATTTAACATCCCCAATATCCGGTGTCAACATCGGAATCCCGTTCCAAAGCAACATCACGCGGCTTCCTGCTCCATATGCGTATCCGCCGCCACCCCGTATGCTCACTTGGCCGTCCATTACATATACCCCAGGACTTTGATTCACGGCTTGCGCTAAATTGGTTAGCCCTTTGTTTACTACCAAAGCAGGTTTTATTACATCAATAGATATCGGGATTTCTTCCAGCTTTTGACCCCTACGACCTGCACTTACTACTACGGTGCTCAGGGTTTTTTCCTTCGTAACTAAACGAATCTCCAATTCGCCTACGGACACGATTTCTTTTTCGAGGTTTTCATAGCCCGGCGCCATAACCGTAAGGGTAACGGGAAGTGTTATGCCGCGCAGCATAAATACCCCTGCTGTATCCGATTTCGCTCGAAGGTTGTTTTGATTATTTTTGATAAAAGCACCATTAAGCGCTTTTCCTGTCTCCAACGATTGTATTTTCCCTTGGAGGGTTACGGTTTGTCCAAAAGTGGTTAAAGATTGGAAAAGCAGGATGTTAAAAAACCATTTCGTCACGTTTCTTTTTCGTAAATTTAATGTTAAATTTAGGTTGCTAATTTAGCAACATTTGTGAACGATGCGCGAGAAAATTGCTTTGAGTTTTTTGAAAGGTTTAGGCCCCGTGCGCATTAGTTCTGCTCTGTCCAAGCTGGAATCCATTCAGTATTTTTTTGAATTACCCTTGCGGGAATTACAGTTTTTGACTGGATTAAGTCAGCATCATTTAGTAACAATGGACCGCCAAGGAGCCTTACATTCCGCTGAAAAAGAACTCGAACTTTGCCAAAAATTTTCCATCACTCCCCTTTTTTATCAGGACGAGAACTACCCCCGAAGACTTCGGCAATGCCCTGACGCCCCCGTAGTGCTTTACCAAAAAGGAAATACTGACCTCAATGCGCGAAGGTTAATGGCCGTGGTGGGCACCCGAAATCTTACGGAATATGGTCGTGAAATCGCTACCGATTTAATAGCAGGTCTGGTACAAGCTAATCC
>RFQF01000162.1 GCA_009925805.1 Flavobacteriia bacterium
CTTAGCCAAATAAAATACGGATTTTTCGTGTTTCTCCAAGGTAAATCTCGCTTGTTTGTATCGTACCAAGTTATTATAGCCTCTTGAAAATTAAGCATTTAGAAATTTTTTGTGCGAAAATTTGATAAAATTATGCCGGCGTGGCGGATTGTATTCTATTTTTGCGCTCGAAATTACAACAACCAACCCATAGATAACAGTAAATAATATGACAAAGGCAGATCTTATTCTTAAAATTTCGAACGAAACAGGCCTCGAGAAAAATGAGGTTTCTCGTGTAGTTGAATCGGTGATGGAAACCATCAAATCCTCTCTGTCAGAAGGCGAGAATGTTTACCTACGTGGCTTTGGAAGCTTCGTGGTTCGAAAAAGAAAAGAAAAAACGGGACGAAACATCTCCAAAAAGACAACGATAATCATTCCAGCCCATAACATCCCAGCTTTCAAACCAGCAAAAGTGTTCCTTGAACACGTGAAGCACAACGTAAAAGTGTAGTTGTTTTTTTATTTTCGATTTTTTACACTACTTTTGCACCCCACTGAGCAATTGGTGAATAAAGAAGCGTGAAACACTAAAATATAAGGTTATGCCAAGCGGTAAGAAAAGAAAAAGACATAAAATGGCTACGCACAAGCGTAAGAAAAGATTGAGAAAAAATCGCCACAAGAAGAAGAAATAGTCCTTAAATATAGCATTTATTGCGGCTGATATTCTATCAGGCGACTAATTCTTTCCTCGTTGAAATTAGAACTAATTGTTGATGTTCGGCCAAATGGAATTTGGCTGGCATTATTACGTGATGGCAAGCTCATCGAATTGCACGAAGAGCGTGGCAGTTCGGATTTTGTAGTTGGAGATATTTATCTTGGAAAAATCCGGCGTCTTTCTCCTAGCTTAAATGCAGCATTCGTTGACGTGGGTTACGAGCGCGATGCCTTTCTACATTATTTGGACTTAGGTCCAAAATTCGCCTCTCTGAATAAATACACAAAAGATGTAATTCGTGGTAAACAAAGTGTTTCCGCATTGAATTATTTCAAGCCTGAACCCGAAATCCTTAAAGAGGGTAAAATAGACGCCCTTCTTTCCTCAAGTCAATATGTATTGGTTCAAGTGGCAAAAGAACCCATTTCTTCGAAAGGCCCTCGACTGTCTTGCGAAGTAACATTTGCGGGTAGATATATCGTCTTATCTCCATTCACCAATAAAATTTCGGTTTCTCAAAAGATTAAATCTCAAGACGAAAAGAAACGGCTAAAAGAGGTTTTGGAAGGAATTCTGCCGAAGAACTTTGGGGCGATTGTGCGAACTGTGGCAGAGCACCGGTCGGCGGCAGAATTGGAGCAAGATTTAGCTCAACTTATGGAAAAGTGGGATACGGTCTTTAAAAACTTGAAAGGTGTCAACTCGCCCAAACGCATTTTAGGAGAAATCAACACCACATCCTCCATACTGCGCGATTTACTGAATGCTGACTTCACCAACATTCATGTGAACGCGAAAGAAACACATGAGGAAATTACGGCTTATGTGGAACAAATTGCTCCTGGAAAAGGGTCGATCGTTAAACTCGCAGACAGCAGGATTCCCATTTTCGAGCGCCACGGAATTAATAAACAAATCAAGGTTCTATTTGGAAAAAAAGTTCCGATGTCGAGTGGCGGGTATTTGATCATTGAGCATACGGAGGCGATGCACGTCATTGACGTAAATAGTGGCAACCGAAAAGGGGCTGAGGGTCAAGAATCCAATGCTTTGGCCACGAACATTGAAGCCGCCGAGGAAATTGCGAGGGTTCTTCAGCTACGCGATATGGGAGGAATCATATGCATTGACTTCATCGACATGCACGATCGGGAAAACAATCGAAAACTCTATGAAAAGCTCAAGGAGTTTATGAAAAATGACCGCGCGCGGCACAATATTATTCCTCCCTCGAAATTTGGCGTGGTTGAAATCACTCGACAACGCGTTCGCGAGGTAACGGAAATTGAAACGAATGAAACTTGCCCTACCTGCAACGGAACAGGGGAAATTCAAGCGAGTATTCTATTTGCCGAAGAAATTGAAAACAATTTGGCCTTTTTAATTAAAGATAAAAGAGTTAAAGGTGTTTCGCTCCAGGTGCACCCTTATTTAGAGGGGTATTTCAAGAAAGGCGGCTTTTTGAAATCCCTTCAATGGAAGTGGTATTTCAACTTCAAAACGTGGATTCCCATAACGCCCAACACTTCGTTTCAACTCTTGCAATACGCGTTCCTTGATCAACAACAAGAAATCATTGAGTTGTAATGTCCCCGGTAGAGGATTCTTCTCCTTGGATACCTGAAATCGAGCGATTTTGCGCTTACCAAGAACGCAGCCCGCATGAGGTTCGAATGAAACTATCGCGCAAGGGCCTTTCGGAAGAAATCCTTGATAAAACCATAGCACATCTTATTTCAAAACGGTTCCTCGATGAAAAACGGTTTGTTGAGGCCTATGTTCATGGGAAATTTGCCATCAAGGGCTGGGGTGTCAATAAAATAAAAGCGGGGTTACGTGCCCATAAAATTCATGAAACGCTGATTTCTTTCGGGTTGACTCAATTGGAAACGGAGGCTACAAAAAAAGTACTTGAACAATGGCTTTCCAAAAAAAGGCAAGCCTTACGTAATGAACCTGAGAGCCCTAAAAAGAATGCAAAAATTATTCGGTTTTTACTGACAAAAGGGTTTGAAATGGACCAAATTCTCAGCCTTATACGCCCTTTTTAATGAGAACTATATCGCCTTCCTTTACGATTTTCACTAACTGGTTTTTTGTTAGGTGCTTCAAGCTAAGGTCCCACTGTTTATTGCTGCATTCAACGTTCGAACGAACGTCGTTCAAAACCTGTGGCAACTCGGTAACTTGGGATAAAATCGTTTGATCCAACTCCGATAATACCGTTCCTTTTTCTGGGCGCATTTGAGGAAAGAAAAGCACCTCTTGAATCGAAGCATTATTGGTTAAGAGCATTACAAGGCGATCCATGCCAATGCCAATTCCCGAAGTAGGCGGCATTCCGTATTCCAGTGAACGCAAAAAATCCTGATCAATGAACATCGCCTCATGATCCCCTCTTTCGGATAAGGCTAGTTGGGCTTCAAAACGCTCGCGTTGATCAATCGGGTCGTTAAGTTCGGAATACGCATTGGCGATTTCTTTTCCATTAATCATTAATTCAAAACGCTCGGTTAATGCTGGGTTATCGCGGTGGCGTTTGCACAAAGGCGACATTTCGATTGGATAATCCGTGATAAAGGTGGGTTGAAGGTAATTTCCCTCGCACTTTTCGCCGAAAATTTGATCGATGAGTTTTCCAACGCCCATATCCGGGGTAGTTTCTATGTTGAGTTGTTCGCAAAACTCCCGCAATTCGGCTTCCGATTTATTCGCGATATCACATCCGGTAAATGCTAAAATTGAGTCCCGCATAGAAACCCGTTTAAAAGGAGCTTTGAGGGAAATAAGGTGTTCCCCCACGTGAATTTCTGTAGTGCCACAAACGGTTAAGGCAATTTCTTGCAATAGGTTTTCGGCAAATTCCATCATCCATCGGTAGTCTTTATAGGCTACGTAGAGTTCCATTACGGTAAATTCCGGATTATGGGTTCGATCCATTCCTTCATTTCTGAAGTCTTTAGCAAATTCAAAAACACCATCAAATCCCCCAACGATGAGGCGTTTTAAATAAAGTTCATTGGCAATTCTAAGATATAAAGGAATATCAAGAGCATTATGGTGGGTTACAAACGGGCGCGCGGCTGCTCCTCCGGGAATGGGTTGAAGTATTGGTGTTTCGACCTCCAAAAAGCCAAAGCGATCGAAAATTTTCCGCATAGACGCAAAAATTTGTGATCGTTTTACAAAGGTGTCTTTAACCCTGGGGTTTACCACGAGGTCAACATAGCGTTGCCGGTACCGTAATTCGGGATCGCTAAAAGCATCGTGCGTATGGCCCTCTGTATCGGTTTTTGGGAGCGGAAGGGGTTTTATGGATTTACTTAACAAGTGGAACGATGTAACATTTACCGATATTTCCCCAACTTGTGTTTTAAATACGTACCCTGTTACCCCGATAAAATCACCGAGGTCCAACAGTTTCTTAAACACCTCGTTGTACAGCGTTTTGTCGTCCCCGGGACATAACTCATCGCGATTAAAATACAATTGAATTCTCCCAGAGCTATCCTGAAGCTCAGCGAACGAGGCTTTTCCCATAATTCGTTGGCTCATCATCCTTCCCGCAAGGGTTACCGTAAGGTTTTCACTGTAATTATTGATTACTGACAGTTCTTGACTCATGAAATAATAATTCGATGCAAATATAGGGTGTGATCCTGCTTTTACAATTGAAATAGAAGCATTCCGATTGAAAAATAAAT
>RFQF01000163.1 GCA_009925805.1 Flavobacteriia bacterium
CGAGTGAAAATTCGCCAAAAAGACGAACTGCAGCGTTTAGCTGATCGTCTTAATGATATGGCGGCGTCTCTTGAAAAACGCCATGGCTCGTGATCATCATTGAGATGATGACGTCTTCTCCAACATTAGTCCTAGCTTGAAGGATGGATGCCTTGATTAAAAAAGATTTGAAGCGAGTTCTCAAAACCAAAAAAACAAAACCGGATGTCGGAATTATCAAGTTTGATCAAAAAGGCATAGAGCGCATTCCCGTTTATGGTGCGGAGAGCGATGTCTTAGGCGCCGTTTCGGTGACACCGGGCGTTACCACCACCGGAGACCAGGGCGGACAATTCTACATTCGTGGCGGAACCCCCATTCAAAACAAAACCCTCTTGGATGGAATGACCATCTACAATCCGTTTCACTCCATTGGTTTTTTCTCCATTTTTGAAACCGAATTGATCAAGTCGGTGGATATTTACACCGGAGGTTTTGAATCAAAGTACGGAGGTAGAATTTCGTCCATCATGGACATTTCCTACCGAGATGGTGATCGAGGTTCCTTCGGAGGGAAGGTTTCTTTATCGCCCTTCTTGGCGAAATTAGTCCTGGAAGGCCCGCTCAGTAAAGCCAAAAAAGGCAAGTTATCTCCGGGTTCCTATATTTTTACAGCTAAGCATAGTTTGTTGGATTACACCTCGAAATCCCTTTACCCGCGGGTAAACGACGGCAATGGACTTCCATTCAATTTTACCGATTTATATGGGAAAATAACCTTTACAGGAGATGGGGGTTCCAAGGTGAGTGTTTTCGGGTTTCACAACCAGGATAGCGTCAATTACCAAGTAGCCGATCTCAATTGGCAGGCTTCCGGGGGTGGCCTTAACTTTTTACTTGTTCCCACAGGTTCTCCTGTTTTTATTCGTGGTCACGTAAATGGGTCTAATTTTCAAACAACGTTTAATGAAGCGCAAGTGCAACCAAGATCCTCCAAAATTGGTGGCTTTGACCTCGGTTTCGATTTTTCGTATTTCTTGAAAAATGAAGGCGAAATGAACTATGGCTTCAATTTCAGTGGATTTAATACCGCTTTTGTCACGTACAATGAAGCGCAACGGAAAATAGAATTATACAACTTTAATACAGAAATTGGCGCCTACTACAATTACCGTCGCGTTTCTAAAAATCTCCGTTGGGTGATGCAGGCAGGGTTCCGCGTTCAGGCATACGCTTCCATGAGCACCATTTCACCCGAACCCAGGTTGGGACTAAAATTTAACGCCTCCGACAAACTGCGCTTGAAATTCTCCGGAGGAAGGTACTCCCAAAATTTCACTTCGGCTTCCAGCGATAAAGACATTGTCAACTTGTTCAATGGGTTACTTTCAGCACCGACCAATGTACAGGAGGAATTCGTCAACGAATACGGGGTAACTAAAAAAATCAAAAACGGACTTCAATATGCTTGGCACGGAATCCTCGGGTTGGAGTACGACCTCAACAAAAACAATTTTATAAACGTGGAAGGGTATTATAAGTATTTCTCGCAATTAAGCAATATCAATCAAAATAAATTATACGAGGATGTATCCCAATTTGCCAACGTAGCAGATGTGTTTAAAAAGGATTTCATTATAGAATCCGGGCAAACTTACGGTGTGGATGTATTGTATAAACTTAGCCTAAAACGCCTGTTTTTCTGGGGGGTTTACTCGTACAGTCACTCCACCCGATGGGATGGGTTCACGCAATACTTCCCTGTATTTGATCGGCGACACAATATAAATGTGGTGGGTTCCTATCAATTGGGCAAAAAGCAAGATCTAGAATTAAATGTACGTTGGAATTTAGGGTCGGGTCTTCCTTTTACACCTACCGCAGGTTTCTATCAAGGCGAGAATTTTACGGGAGGCGTAACCACCGACTATGTTACCAATAATCCGTCAACCATCAGCACCTTACTTGGCACCTTCAACAGCCGAAGACTCCCATATTACCACCGTTTGGACATCACTGTGAAGAAAAAATTCGAATTCAAAAATAAAACGCATTTAGAGTTAATTGGAAGTATTACGAATGCCTACAACCGAAAAAACATTTTTTATGTCAACCGAATTACTTCAAAAATTATTTATCAGTTTCCTTTGCTTCCAAGCCTAGGCGTAAGTTATAAATTCTAAGCATGGCAACACTTCACCCATTCCGAGCAATTCGTCCGGTGCGGGACAAAGTGCACTTGGTGGCTACGCGCCCATATTACTCCTACAAAAGCAATGTACTGAAAGCAAAATTGCAAGACAATCCCTTTACACTCTTGCATATCATCAATCCTGAATTTGATAAAACCCATAAAACCAAAGCCAATTCCACGGCAAGATTTGAATTGGTCAAGAAAGGCTACGCTTCGTTTCTGGAAAAAGGTATCCTGATCCAAGATCCCACACCGCACCTGTACGTTTATCGGCAATCCACCCTGGATCACAGCTATACAGGGATTATTGGCGGTGCCGATGCGGATGATTATTTAAACGATGTGATCAAAAAACACGAAGCTACGCTCACTGCCCGGGAGCAGGTTTTTACGCAATATCTGGACATCGTGGGTTTGAACGCCGAGCCGGTATTGATGGCCTATCCTCGGCACGACCGAATCCATTCCCTTCTTAATCAAGTGGTTAAGGACCGTCCAGAGTATGAGTTTTCCACTACCGACCTGGTGAAACATGAACTTTGGGTCGTTCCACACGAAATTGCGGAAGAAATCATCACACTGTTCCAAAGCATTGAAGCCACGTACATCGCCGATGGCCATCACCGGAGTGCCTCTTCTGTAGCGTATTATCAACATCAAAAGGAAAAAGGTAATCGCGACGCGGGTAAGGCATTTTTAAGCTACTATGTCGAGGAGGACACCTTAACGATCTTGGAATTTCAGCGTTTGGTGAAACACAGAAATGGATACAGCGTTCATGATTTATTAAATCGCCTTCGTGAAGTCGGACAACTTACCTTGCTTGATTCCCCAAGAAAACCGAGTAAATGCCACGAGATCACCCTTTACCTTGATGGCAAAGGTTATGCGTTACAATGCGATGATACCAAGCTGCACCACAATCATCCCACCGAAAGCTTAGACTCGGAAATCCTTACCCAACAGATCCTCACGCCCATTTTGGGCATTGCCGATTTAAAAACCTCGGAAGACGTTGCCTTTATCCCGGGTAATACCCCAATGACCGAAGTGCTCAGACTCATTGACCATGGGGAATATGCCTTGGCTTTCTTTCTCTATCCGGTAACCATGGAGGAGGTAAAAAAAGTAGCGGATGCGGGTTTGCATATGCCCCCCAAATCCACGTGGGTAGAACCAAAACTGCGCAGTGGAATTACGATAATGGACCTCCATGATTAGCCAAAGCATCCAAGAACTCAGGGCCACGCTTCCGAATCACGTGCAACTTATTGCAGTATCGAAAACCCATTCGCCCGAAGCTATTCTGGAAGCCTATGCGGCGGGTCAACGCGATTTTGGGGAAAATAAAGTGCAAGAAATGGTGGATAAATACACCCAGCTTCCCAAAGATATTCGTTGGCACATGATAGGACATCTTCAAACGAATAAAGTGAAGTACATTGCACCGTTTGTGCATTTGATACATGGGGTGGAAAGTATGAAATTACTACAGGAAATCAACAAACAAGGAAACAAAAATCAAAGAATCATTCCTTGCCTATTGCAATTCCATATAGCCCAGGAACAGACGAAATTCGGGCTAACGAAAGAAGAAGCGCAAGAAATATTGACCTCGTCGGATTTCCACAGCATGAAGCATATTTCCCTTCATGGTGTCATGGGGATGGCTACTTTTACGGAAAATGCCGCACAAATACGTAAAGAATTCAAGGCCTTACAGGGTATTTTCATGGCTTTGAAAACTGCCTTTTTTGAAACAAGCAAAGAATTCAAGGAAATTTCCATGGGCATGAGCGACGACTATCCCCTCGCCATCGAGGAAGGAAGCACCTTGATTCGGGTGGGAAGCAAGATTTTTGGAAAGCGTTTTTGAACGCATTACTTTCGATCGTAAACAATGCTGGATATCCCGGCTGCGTTGAAATATTTGCTCGCCACTCCATTCACTTCCTCTATGCCTAGTGCATTAACTTTTCGAAAAGTGTCTGCCAACGTATCAATGCGATCATAGACGAGCAAGGTTTTTCCATTCGCCATACAACGGGCGTTATTGCTTTCGGAGGCAATGGACAGTTGCCCTAAAAACTGTACTTTCAATTTTCGCAGTTCATGAACGCTCAAGCCTTTGGTGCAGAGCCGTTCCAATTCCTTCCGGGCCAATTCTATCGATTGATCCATGTT